>CAYXFQ010000090.1:0-4613 GCA_964464345.1 uncultured Methanomassiliicoccales archaeon
CGGCGACCCTGCTGAGCTTGAAGCCCTTCATCAGACGGTGAAGTCGCTGTTCGGCCGCTCATTGGCCATAAGAGTGGTCGACGCCGGGGCCTGCAACGCCTGCATCTCCGAGGTCAGCGCGCTGAGCAACCCCATCTACGACCTCGAGCGCTTCGGAGTGAAGGTGGTGGCATCCCCACGCCATGCGGACATGCTCCTGGTATGCGGACCGGTGACCGAGAACATGCTGCAGGGGCTGACGCGCAGCTGGGAGGCCATGCCGGAGCCCAAACTATTGGTTGCCATGGGGGCCTGCGCCATATCGGGAGGGGCGTTCCGCAACTCCGAGCGCGCGCATGGCGGCCTGGACAAGATTCTCCCGGTGGATGCCTACATCCCCGGCTGCCCGCCGAACGCCTCCCGGCTCGCCGCGGTCCTCCGCCACCTGGTCGAGGGGCCGCTCAGCGAACCACGATAACCGCGCAGTCGGCCTCGCGCACCAGACGCTCGGCCACGCCCTCCATCATCAGGCGGCCGAGGCCGGACTTGTCCGACGCTCCCGAGATGATGGCGCTGGCCTGAAGCCTCTCCGCCAGGGCGATTATGCTGTCGGCGGCGCTGCCGTGCTCGAGGAGGGTGTGTATCTCCAGACCCTCCTCGCCGGCCCTCACCTTGAGGCCGTTGAAGAACTCATGAGCCTCGGCGATCGACTTCTCCAGGTCAGCCTCGTCATCGGAGGTCATGACCCTGAGCACATAGAGCGCCTCGGAGAATGCCTTGGCGTAACGGAAGGCATAATCAAGGACGTTTTCGGAAGTGGGCTTCCCATCAGCGGCGACAATGACAGCCATTAATTTCCATCCTCCAGATAAAATATCCTGCCACGATATAAAGACTGATGGAAAACTCTCCCGTTGCTTCGTAGTGTTACTGACACAATGGCAAAGTATTACTATGGTAGCACCATTTCTGAAATCATGCGACGCATCGCCATTTACGGCAAAGGTGGCATCGGCAAGTCCACGGTGACTGCCAACCTCTCGCTTTGCCTAGCCGAGAAAGGTCTCCGGGTGATGCAGATCGGCTGCGACCCCAAGGCTGACTCCACCTCCCTTCTCTTGAACGGGGAGGAGTGGCCCTCGGTCCTGGAGCAGGTCCGGGAGGGGGAGCCCCTGAAGCTCGAGAATCTCGTCCGCGAGGGCGAGGGTGGAGTGCTCTGCGTGGAGTGCGGGGGCCCCAGCCCGGGCGTGGGATGCGCCGGTCGGGGCATCATCGCCGCCTTCGAGACCCTGGAGTCACTGGACGCCTTCGAGATCTACAAGCCGGACGTGGTCATCTACGACGTGCTCGGGGACGTGGTCTGCGGAGGCTTCGCCATGCCCATACGCAGCGGCTACGCCCGCGACGTCTTCATAGTCAGCTCGGGCGAGAGGATGGCCCTCTATGCCGCCCGAAACATCGCCGCCGCGGTGGAGAACCTCTCTGGCCGCGGCTACGCCCGCCTCAGCGGCATCATACAGAACTCCCGCGGCGTGGCGGACGAGGACCAAGCCCTGGACGACCTGGCGGTCGACACCGGCTCCGAGGTCATCGCCCGCATACCTCGCGACCCGGTGGTGCAGCTCTGCGAGGACATGGGCAAGACGGTCATCGCCGGAATGCCGGACTCCCCGCTGGCACAGCAATACCGCGCCATGGCGGACTCCATCCTCGCCGTGTCGAGGGAGGACGGGGATGATTGAGCCGGTGGACAGCATCCCGATGATGCTGGAGAAGAGCGGGAGAAAGGTTCTCATCTACGGCGGCGGCGTGGTTGCCGGCCGCAAGGCGGAGTACTTCGCCGGCATGGACATGACCGTTGTCGCCCCGGAGATCGCTGACGAACTGAGAAAGAGCGCCAGCAGCTGCGTGGACGACAAGGCGGAGGACAATCTTCACTTCATCGAGAACTTCGACATCATCATCGCCGCCACCGACGACAAGGCTCTGAACACGCGCATAGTGGAGGAGGCCCGCTCCTCCCGCAAGATGGTCAACTCCGCCCACGGCGGCGGAAACTTCATGATTCCCGCGGTACGGAGGCGGGAGGGATATGTCCTCTGCGCCTCCACCGAGAGTCGCGCCCCGGTATGGGCGCCCTACATTCTCGACCGGATAATGCTCGACATCGACGAGAGCGACGACCGCATGTTCCGTCTGCTGGTGCGCCTGCGCCAGGCTTGCCGCAACGTGCTCCCGGACGCCCGCGCCCGCCGCATCTTCCTGCAGAGCGCCATGGAGGACCCTGCGCTCTGGGACCTTCTCAAGGATGGCAGGGAGGAAGAGGCCTTCACCCTGGCATCCTCGCGACTGGAGGGTTCCCACTGATACTCAGCCTTCACATCACTCATCTCTCCGCGGGATTCAGCGGCCTGGACGAGCTCAAGGCCGCCCTGGAGAAGAAGGTGAAGGAAAAGGCCACCCTTCTCCCGGCGGCGGAGGAGTATGTCATACTCAGCACCTGCAACCGCTTCGAGGCCTACTTTGGAACGGAAAAGCCCTGCGAGCTTCGTCGCGAGCTGGAGCTGCTGCTCCGCTCCATCGTCCCCTATGAGAGGGGAGAGGCTCCAGTCTACTTCCTGGAGGGGAGGCAGAGCATATCGCAGCTATTCCGAGTGGTATGCGGCATGGACTCGCTCATCGTGGGCGAGGATCAGATTCAGAATCAGGTGAAGGAGGCCTACCTTCACGCCCAGGAGGCCGGCACGGTCGGCCCTCGCCTGGGAAGGCTCTTCGAGAAGGCCCTCTCCGTGGGGAAGAGGGTCAGGACCGAGACCGGGCTCTGCAACGGCGCCGTCTCGGTGGGCTCCGCCGCGGTCCAGCTGGCGGAGGAGAGGCTCGGGGACCTCCGCGACGTGGGAGTGACCATACTGGGGGCAGGGGAGATGGCCACATCCATAGCCCGCAGCCTGGTCGGCAAGGGCCCCCGCACCATATTCGTATCCAGCCGGACCTACGAGAACGCCCGCCTTCTGGCCCACCAGCTGGACGGGAAGGCTGTCGGCTTGGAATCACTCAGCTCGGCGATGAGGGAGAGCGACGTGGTCCTGGTGGCCACCGCCGCCCCCCATGCCATCCTCGGCCCCGAGCTGGCCAGGGAGGCTCTGGCAGAGGGACGGGGGCCGCTGCTGATCGTGGACATCTCCATGCCCAGCAACGTTGACCCCGCGGTGGCATCCATCCCCGGCGTGCAGCTGGTGAACATGGAGGGCCTCAAGGGCGTGGCCATGAGAAACATGACCGCCCGCCGCCTCGAGATGGTCGAGGCGCAGAGGATAGTGGACGAGGAGATCCGCCGCTGGACGGAGGAGACCATGGAGGCCCACGCCGAGGACGTGATCAGCGGGCTGAACCACAAGCTGATCTCCATACGCAACCAGGAGCTGGACCGCGCCCTGAGGATGGTGGAGAACGGGACCGACCCGCGCCCCATAATCGAGGACTTCTCCCGGGTGCTCATCTCGCGCATACTGGCCGACCCCATAAGCAAGCTCAAGGAGGCTTGCCGCAGCGGCGAGACCGATGTCTGCCGCTTCGCTGAATATCTCTTTGATTTGGAGGCTGATTGAATGTACCCATTCACCCGTACGAGAAGAATCCGCAACGGCCCGCGCCTGCGGAGGATGTTTCAGGAGCAGGACCCACAGCCGCGACAGTTGGTCCTCCCCATCTTCTGCGACGCCAACCTTGACAGGGCGAGACCGGTGGGCTCCATGCCCGGGGTGATGGCCTACCCCTTCGAGGACCTGGCCGCTCTGGCGGAGGAGGCGGAGTCGCTGGGACTCGGCGCGCTTCTCCTCTTCGGGATACCGGATAGCAAGGACGCGGAGGGCTCTTCCGGCTGGGCAGAGGACGGAGTGGCGCAGAAGGCCCTGCGCCTGCTGAAGTCCGCCTCGGACATCCCGCTGATCGCCGACCTCTGCCTCTGCGAGTACACTGACCACGGCCATTGCGGCGTCTGGGACGGCAAGAGCGTGGACAACGACGCCACCCTCGAGCTCTACGGCCTCTGCGCCCAGAGCCTGGCGGCCGCCGGCGCTGACGTCATCGCCCCCTCCGGGATGATGGATGGGCAGGTTATGGCGATCCGCAGCGCATTGGATGACGATGGCTGGAGCGAGCTTCCGGTCATGGCCTACAGCGCCAAGTTCGCCAGCCCCCTCTACGGGCCCTTCCGGGAGGCGGCTTGCTCCGCACCACAGGCGGGAGACCGCCTCTGCTACCAGATCCCGCCCGGGAACGGCCGGGAGGGGATGAGGGAGATGCTCCTGGACGAGGAGGAGGGCGCTGACGCCCTGATCGTCAAGCCCGCTCTCCCCTACCTCGACCTGCTTGCGGAGCAGAGGCGTCGCAGCGACATTCCCCTGGCGGCCTACCAGGTCTCCGGGGAGTACGCCATGGCCAGAGCGGCGGCCGACGCCGGCTGGCTTGACCTCCATGCCGTCATGGATGAGAACTTCAAGGCCATCCTGAGGGCGGGGGCAGACATCATAATCAGCTACTACGCGATGGACTATGCCCGTCGTGGACAGGAGACGATACCATGAACCACAAACGTTCCCAGGAATTGCACCAAGAAGCAGTGAAGAGGATGC
>CAYXFQ010000091.1:0-4571 GCA_964464345.1 uncultured Methanomassiliicoccales archaeon
GACGTCGGCCCGCAGGCCAGCCTCCCGCAGGGTGCTGACGATGCGCAGGGCCTGTGGCCGCATGTCATCGCTCACTGGAACCACGTAAGCGTCCAGAAGGTCGGAGCTGAAGACCTTGCCCTCCTTCTCCAGTGCTAGCAGTATGCGATCGAAGCCGATGGCAAAGCCGGTGGAGAAGACCTCCTCCCCTCCGAATAGTTCTGAAAGTGAGTAGGAGCCGCCGCCGCAGATCTGCCGCTCGGCGCCCAGTGACGGTGCCTCGGCCTCGAAGACCACGCCGGTGTAGTAATCCAGACCGCGGACGACGCCGAGGTCCACCTCATAGTCGGTGACGCCCATGGCCTCCAGCATGGAGAGCATCTCCCGCAGGTGGTCGCCGGCCTCGTTCTGCAGGAGGTCCAGAACCTCCGGGCCTCCGACGGTGGCCGTGAGGCGCTCGATGTCCTCGATGTCCTCCTCCGCAACGCCAAGGCCGCGGAGCATGGGGCGAGACTCCCCGTAGTTCTTCTTGTCCAGCTTCTGGAGCAGGGGGGCCATCTCCTCCTCCGGCACGCCGGCGTCGCGGAGGCGCTGGCGGAGCACCCCGATGTGGCCGACCCGCAGGCGGAAGTCGCCGAGGCCCAGGGCCTGCATCATGGCGTAGGCCATGGCCACCAGCTCGGCATCGGCCTCAGGGTTGGCGTTGCCGATGAGCTCCGCCCCAAACTGGAAGAACTCCCGGTAGCGGCCGGACTGCGGCCGCTCGTAGCGGAAGCATTGGCCGAAGTAGAATAATTTGAGGGGACGAGGCTCGTTGCTGAGCTCGTTCACGAACATCCGGATCACCGGCGCCGTGAGCTCCGGGCGCAGGGCGATGTCCCTCCCGCCCTTGTCCTGGAAGGCGTAGATCTCATCGATGATGTTGGGCCCAGACTTTATGGTGAATAGCTCCGAAGACTCGAAGATGGGCGTGGACACCTCCTGGAAGCCGAAGCGCTTGGCAACCTGGCGGAGCAGGCCCTCGTAGTGCCGCCTCCGCGCCATCTCGCTCGGCAGGAAGTCGCGGGTTCCCCTGGGACGCTGTATCATCGATACCCCATTTCAGGAGGATATAATAAACTGTTGCGGCCCCTCAGCGGCGAACGATGATGGATATCACGTCACCGTCCTTGACCACGTGGTCCATGCCCACCATCTGGCCGGGGAACTTGGCGCTGGGGCCCCAGATGTTGGCATAGCGGAAGTTGGAGCGGAAGGTGCGGTGGATGGACTCGCAGACGTCGCCGATGTCGCTGCCGTTCTTCACGATCAGCGGCTCGTCCATGTCGGCCTCCTTGCCCTGGGGCTTCATGAAGACCCGGATGAGGTCGATGGTCTCGAAGATGGCGTCCTTGAGCTCCTCTATCCCCTGCCCGGTCTGGGCGGAGATGGGGATCTTCCGATAGGGCGGCAGGCGCTCGAAGACCTCCGCCAGCTGGGACTCGTCCACCAGGTCCACCTTGTTGACCGCGATGAGGCCGCGGATGTAGACCCGGTTGCCGGCAAGGACGTCCAGCATCTGCTCCACGTCGATGTCCTCGCGGATGACCACGTTGGCGTTGACATGGCCGAAGCTGACCACCATCTCCCGGGCGATGTCCTCATCCATCTTGGTGAGCGGGATGGTGCTCATGACGCTGACCCCTCCCCTGTCGGTGGGGGTGACCACCACGTCGGGAGGCGTCTGGTTGACCCTTATGGCGGCGTCGAAGAGCTCCTTCTCCAGCACGTGGAGGTTGGGGTCGTAGACATCGGAGACGAAGAGTATGACGTCCGAGGCGCGGGCGGCGGAGATGACCTCCCTGCCCCGGCCCTTGCCGCGGGCGGCATCCTTGATGAGCCCGGGCATGTCGAGGATCTGGATCTTGGCGTGGTTGTGCTCCAGCACGCCGGGGACCACGTCCAGAGTGGTGAAGTGATAGGCGCCCACCTCGGACTTGGCGCCGGTGAGGCAGTTGAGGAGGGTGGACTTGCCCACGCTGGGGAAGCCTATGAGGGCCACGGTGGCGTTCCCGGACTTGCGCACGGAGTAGCCCTTGCCGCCTCCGCTCTGGGAGCGCCTCTTCTCCACTTCGGCGCTGAGCCTCGCTATGCGGGCCTTGAGCTTGCCGATGTGGGCCTGTGTGGACTTGTTGTATTTGGTGTTGGAGATCTCCTCCTCCAACTCCTTTATCTGCTCCTCGATGGTCCTAGCCATCTCGTCACCACCTCTCTTTCATCTGATGATGTGAAACCCGTATATTACCTTGACCGCAAAATCCAAGCCGTGGACAATATATAGGGTCGATGGCAATCAGCGAGCGATGCCAGACGAAGGCCTCCAAACACCCCTGAGCAAATTCATGTCTAGCCGAGCGGCCATGCCGCTGGGACTGATCATCGCCCTTGCAGTCAGCGGACTGCTCCTCTACGTGGAGTCCAGCAACCCCATCTGCTTCGGGCCACTCCTCATCGCCGTCGCGGCCTACATGATCCCGCGCCTCTTCGGCATGCGGGACGTCAAGCGACTCCTCATCTGGGGATTCCTGCTCCTCTTCCTGCTCTCCGCCGTTGGCATGGTGATATCCCAGGACTACATGGAGAACGACGACACCCGCTTCGTCTCCTCGCCGGAGGGAGGTCTCGTCGACGCCAACGTCAGCCCCTACCTGCCCGGCAGCGTCGGACCCTACACCTTCGAGGTCACGGTCACCCTCACCCAGGGCGTGGACTTCGAGGGCATCTTCCTGGACCTGTGGAAGATGGACAGCATCTACCTCGGCTACCCCATGACCGGTGCGGCGCCGACGCAGCACCCGATGCATGACAGCGGCGGAGGCGTCTGGTCGGTCGTGCTCGACTCGGAGCACATAGAGGCCGACAACAACTACTACTTCCGAGTCCAGGCCATCGCTGACGGCGACGTGGTCAAGGAGATGACCGAGGTCTCGGTCCATCCCGCCCTCCGCGGCGACGACCCGTCCTTCTACTTCTTCGGGAACCTCTACTACCTGTCCCTGAACGTCGGCCTGCCCTTCTTCCTGCTGACCTTCTTCTCCTGGTGGATACGCCGCAACATGGATCGCACCATCGAGCGCATGCGCGAGGAGGGGCGCATCCCGCCCATGGAGACCGAGTGCGAGCAGTGCGGGTTCATGAACCCCACCGCGCTGAAGTCCTGCCGCCAGTGCGGCGGACCCATGCCAGGCCTGGAGACCGTCATCGCCCCGCCGGTCGAGCCCAAGGAGCCGGAGGCGACCTACGTCTGCTCCGAGTGCGGCGCCGACGTGGGAGAGGAGGACGAGTTCTGCCCCAAGTGCGGTGAGAGCTTCGAGGACTGAATCCGCATAACCTTAATAGCGCAGACAGGGATTCTGCGAGCGGATGCGCTCTAGCGAAGGTACTGCCTCGCCTAGCGGCGGTCGCTCGGTGGCCCGCCGCATGGCTGACAAGCAGCAAGAGATCTCAGTCACCGAGTTTTTCGAGAAGAACAAGCACATTCTCGGCTTCGACTCCCGCTCCAAGTCACTGCTCATGGGCATCAAGGAGGCGGTGGACAACGCCCTGGACGCCTGCGAGGAGGCGGACATACTGCCCGACCTCAAGGTGAAGGTGAGCAAGTGCAGCGATGAGGAGTACAGAGTAATAGTGGAGGACAACGGTCCCGGCATCGTCCACCGCATGATCCCCAACGTCTTCGGGAGGCTGCTGTTCGGCTCCCGCTTCCATGCCCTTCGGCAGTCCCGCGGACAGCAGGGCATAGGGATCTCGGCCACGGTGATGTATGCCAACATCAGCACCGGCAAGCCGGCCCACATCCGATCCAAGGTGGACGACGAGGCCACCGCCTGGAAGATGGACATCCTCATCGACACCAAGAAGAACCGGCCGGTGGTGACCAACGAGGAGCCCTTCATCTGGGATGACAAGGTCTCCGGCACCAGGATCGAGTACTTCACCCGCGGGCGCTACATCGGCGGCCGCCAGTCCATCTATGAATATCTGAAGAACACCGCCATCGTCAACCCGCACGCCCGCATCTGCTTCGAGGACCCGGACGGCAAGAGGCATCTCTTCGAGCGCGCCACCGACGTCCTGCCGCCCAAGCCGCGGGAGATCAAGCCCCACATCGAGGGCATAGAGCTCGGCGAGCTGCACAAGATGGCGCAGGCCAGCCCCCAGAAGACCATGCGGGCCTTCCTGCGCAACGACTTCAGCCGCATCAGCGACCGAGTGGCGACGGAGATACTGGATAAGGCGGAGGTGGACGGAAAGCTGCGCCCCGCCCGCCTGAGCCGGGACCAGTGCGAGGCCATCATGAAGGCGCTGGACGACGTGCGCATCATGGCCCCTCCCACCGACTGCCTCTCTCCCATCGGGGACACGCTCATCAAGAAGGGCCTCATGCACGTCCTGGACGGGATGCGGCCCGACTACTACTCACCGCCGGTCACCCGCGCACCCAAGACGGTGAACGGCAACCCCTTCGTAGTGGAGGCCGGGATCGTCTACGGAGGGGACATACCCTCCGACGGCCAGGTCACCATACTTCGCTTCGCCAACCGCGTCCCCCT
>CAYXFQ010000092.1:0-4537 GCA_964464345.1 uncultured Methanomassiliicoccales archaeon
GACAGAGGTCCTGGATGCCCTACCAGCTGTCCCACACGGACATCTACGTAGAGCCGGATGACCTGCACTGCGTGAACAACGCTGCCATGCAGCAGTGCTGGGATGACATCAGGAGGACTGTCCTGGTCGGACTTGACTCTCCTCACTACACCATCGAGAGAAGGTTGGGTAAGGAAGTCACGCCTGAGACCATCAACTCCTACCTGGAGGCTGTCAACCACACCATGCCTGGTGGAGCTGTCGTGCAGGAGCACATGGCGGAGATCAACCCCGCCCTGGCCTACGACTCCTACGTGAAGGTCTTCAGCGGTAACGACGAGCTGATCGATGAGATCGACGACCACTTCGTCATCGACATCAACAAGCTCTTCCCCGCCGATCAGGCCAAGCAGCTGAAGGAGGCTATCGGAAACACCATCATGCAGGCTGTCAGGGTTCCCACCATCGTGGGTCGCCTGATGGACGGCGGTACTGTTTCCAGGCACTCTGCTATGCAGATCTCCATGGCTTTCATCAGCTCCTACAAGCTGGCTGCCGGTGAGGCCGCTATCGCGGACTTCGCCTACTCCGCCAAGCACCAGAGCATCGCTATGGGTACCATGATGCCGGCTCGCCGCGCTCGCGGACCCAACGAGCCTGGAGGTATACCCTTCGGTGTGCTGGCTGACTGCGCGCAGTCTGACCGTGTCTACCCTGACGACCCCGGCCGCGCCGCTCTCGAGGCGGTTGCCCTGGGTGCTGTGATATTCGACCAGATCTACCTGGGCGGATACATGTCCGGTGGTGTGGGCTTCACCCAGTACTCTACTGCTGCCTACACTGACAACATCCTGGAGGACTACACCTACTTCGCCATTGACCACATCAATGACAAGTACGGCGGCCTCTGCGGGCTGGACCCGAACGACTTCGACAAGCTGATCCAGCTTGGTGACGAGGTCAACTCCTACGCCCTTGAGATGTACGAGAGGTACCCCGCTGCCATGGAGGCTCACTTCGGCGGATCCCAGAGGTCCACCGTCGCTGCTGCCGCTACCGGCATAGCTGGGTCCATGGCCACTGGTGTCGCCGACTGCGGTGTCAACCTGTGGTACCTCTCCATGCTGCAGCACAAGGAGAGGCTCGGAAGGCTCGGATTCTACGGTTACGACCTGCAGGATCAGTGCGGTTCCGCCAACTCTCTCGCCTACCGGTCTGACGAGGGCCTGCCCATGGAGTTGAGGGGTCCCAACTACCCCAACTACGCCATGAACGTGGGTCACATGTCTGGCTACACCGGTATCCCCAAGGCCGCTCACGTGGCTCGCGGTGACGCTTTCACGGTTAACCCCCTGATCCGCGTCGCCTTCGCTGACCCGTCGCTCGTGTTCGACTTCGCCAATGTGACGAAGGAGTTCGGCCGCGGCGGTCTGCGCGAGTTCAAGCCGGCCGGTGAGAGAACCGCCATCATCATGGAGTGAAACCTACCTTGAAAAATGGAGACATCTACCGGTACCGACCCACGGGCACAGTGGGCAAAGTGACGGACGTCCGCGAAAGGGACGGGGCAGTCTGGGCTCAGCTCGACTACACCGGCCTCTACTACGACGTCAGTACGCTTGAGCCTGCGCTCGAGAGCGAGTACCGGCCTGTCTCCTACAAGGAGAAGGAGATGGATAGAGACATAGCGCTCCAATCCATCGAACAGCTCCAGAAGGTCGTCGAGGAAGTGAACATCGAAGATTTCACTCCCTCCGGCGGCGGATAAACCATTTAAACCCCATTTTCTTTATTATCCATGGTGATTGCATGACCAGCGTACGCTATCGAGACATTCTGCGGGCTCCAGTGGTGAGCTCTGACGCTTATTTGATCGGTGAGGTGGACGGCATCCGCTACAATGCCAACGACTGGATCTCCGAGTTCCTGCTCGTGGCCACGCGCCGCGGGCTCTCCCACGACCTCACCGGCAAGTCTCCCCTGAGCACATCTCGGGCACTTGTCCCGATGGACAACATCCAGGCCGGCAGGCAGGCCTTCCTCCTCTACGACTCCCTCGCGGAGCTTGAGGAGGGCGCCCTCCCGGAAAACACCAACATCCCCAATCTGAGCAACCTGCTCGGCAAGAAGATAGTCACCAAGGGCAACCAGGCCCTCGGGACGCTCTACGATCTGGAGATCGAGATGGGCTCCAACTGGGAGGTGCTGGAGATGGTGGTCCGCCTGGAGAAGACCATGTCAGAACCACTGGGAATCAAGAAGCCTCTGCTCTCCCGTCTGCCGGACATAGTGCTGGACGTCGACACCATCGCCAACATCACGGAGATCGTCCAGCTGGACCTCGATCTCTCCGATATCCGCGAGAGCATGCGGATTGTGGAGTGATTCAGGCCCTGTCGAAGGCCACCAGGATGGAGGCGACCTTCGGGTCGTCCTCGATGCCGTAGTGGTCCTTGATCATCTTGTCCGAGGTGGGCGAGGGGCTGCAGGACACGACCTTCGTGCATCCCAGGCCCTCGTTGACCTCCGGGAAGGACACCGGGGGCATGAGGAAGATCTCCTTGCCCTTCGGCCTGACCTCCGGAAACACCACGAAGGTGTCGGAGAGCCAGACCACGTCTTCCCGGCCCTCGTACTCATGAAGCTGGTGGGGAAAGACCTCCAGTCCCATCAGGCAGCCGTCGTCGCCCTGCAGAATAACAGTGGGCTCCGGTGGCGGCCGGAATCCCTTGTTCTTCACGATGCAGGCCACGTAGTCGCGCTTGAGGGCCTGATTGAAGCCCTCGTTGACGACGTCGATGTCAAGAGTCGCCTTGACCTTGGACTCCTCTTCCCGCAGGCGCTCTAGAATATCATCATCCAACAGAAAGACGTGCTCCACCCCGTCCATACCTTTCAACAGGTTCAGGACCGCGTCGATGTCGAACATGCTGACTGATTTGAACTAAGATATTTAAGAGTTGATGATATTGGCTCGTGCATGAGCCTCATCCTACTGGGAAAAAAGGATCCCAAGGTTCTCCAGTCCCTGTACAAGTACAAAAATCAGATCTTCAAGGACGGCGAGCTCAGCCTCCGAGAGAAAGAGCTCATCGCCATCGCCATATCCAGCGTCATGAGGTGCGAGAAGTGCCTCGAGTTCCACGCTGAGGCCGCTCTGGAGAGCGGGGCGAGCCACCGTCAGATCATGGAGGCCATGCAGGTGGCCATGTATCTCGCCGGCCCTTCGGCCATGATATGGTCGCCGGTCATTGACGACTACATCGCCGAGGATCAGGGCGACGGCGAGCAGTAGTGCAGGGTCGGGTCCTTCTCCAACGCCAGGCCTGAGGCCACCTCTACGGCCTTCAGTATGGCGCAGGGAATGGGGCAGGAGGGATGTGACAGATTCTCGCTGGCGGAGATTATCACCGGATTCTCCAGCATCCTCTTCGAGGCTGCATCCATGGGGTCGATCTCCGGCAAGGTCTCCGCCATCCTCTTAACCTGAGGGCAGCCGCTCTCGATCTCGAGCCTGACGCTGCCGTCGTCCTGCATACTGGCCACTATGGTGGTCTTGAACCTGCAGGCGCCTGCATCAACACACATCTTGACATCTTCGCTCATGACTTAGTCTCCCTCATCATCCAGAACAATACCGAAAGCGGCCAGAACCCGCCCATCCACCTCCAGGGGGACGACGCGGCAGGTCCTGCCCATGTAGGGGCCGTGGGTGGAGACCTCCTCCAGCACCGCCCTCTTCTTCAGCGATTTCTCGAGCAGCGGCCCGGTGAAGGAGTCATCCTCCACCGCCCCTTCCTCCAGGCGCAGACCGGGCTCATCGCTGATGCGGGCGCAGACTGGCCTCTCGCAGAGCTGGTGCAGCAGCATGGCCATGGCCTTCAGATCCTCCCGCTTGTCCGGCCCGAGCAGCAGGTCGCCGAAGTCCTTGCGTCGGCGCACCTCGCCGCTGAGGCGCAGGGCGGCGGTCACCGCTCCCTTCTCGGCCCGCTCGTAGGTGCTGCCGGTCCCCAGGAGTATGACATCCCCGTCCTGGAGGTCGAAGGCCTTGTTCAGCCTCTCCTCCACGCCGGGCTCGATGGGCTCCTCGTCGCCGGGGAAGTAGAGGTGCCCGTCCTTCATCAGAAGGGTGGTGGCGCCGGTGGCCCCGGCCCGTATGGCCACGTCTCTCTCGACGCAGCCGTAGGTGAGGACGCGGTGGGAGGCGTTGCGGACCCTCACGGCGCAGTCCTCCTGGTCGATGGTCAGGAAGCCGCCGTCCACCCTCTCGACCTCGATGACCGAGGAGCGCATTACCTCCTTCCCCTTGCGGGTCAGGACGGCTCCCGATCGACTGACGTCCACGAAGCCCTTCTCCTGGAGCTTCTCCAGGATGGTCCGGACGCTTCCCTCCCCGATGTCGAGGGAGGCGGAGAGCGCCTTCCTCCCTATGGGCCCGCTCTCACCGATAGTCATGCTACTCTTCCAGCCATGATAGCCGGTAGACTACGGCACCGGCCCCCCCGACCTGTCTTCGCTGAAGAGTCTAGCCATGGTGGCTGGATACTGCATCCAGCCT
>CAYXFQ010000093.1:0-4396 GCA_964464345.1 uncultured Methanomassiliicoccales archaeon
CATGGGCTCTCGGTCTCGTTTCCGTTCTTCATACCTTCGATACCGCCGGTGGGGACCTTCGGCGCCTTCATATCCATACGGGAGCCTCTGCCCAACCGCAAGTCGCTGGTGGACGTGGGCCTCTCCGGCCCCTTCGGGGGATTCATAGTTGCCATACCGGTGCTGGTCATCGGCTACTTCCTGTCCAGCGGGGACAGCTCCAGCATCCTGCAGGAGGGCATGGTCACCTACTTCGGCATGCCTTTGATCATGCAGGGCCTGCTGCACTTCTTCCCGGTCGCGGGAGACCTCTTCATGCACCCCACCATGTTCGCCGGCTGGCTGGGACTCTTCATCACCGGCATCAACCTGCTTCCGGCCGGTCAGCTGGACGGTGGCCATGTCTCCCGCGCGGTGCTGGGGAAGAGGTCCATATACCTCGGCTATGCGGTCATGGCGACGCTCGTCCTGCTTTCCACGGTATACACCGGATGGCTGATCTTCGCCTTCCTCATACTCATGCTCGGCGTCTCCCACCCGCCGCCCCTGAACGATGTGACTCCCCTGGACCGCAAGCGCTACGTCGCCGCTGGCCTGGGGCTGGTGCTGCTCGTGACCTGCTTCATACCCATCCCGATGGAGGCGAGGATCTACGAGGCCTCCCTCTCCTGGAGCAGCGAGGGCAGCGTCAATCTGGAGCTGGGGGCCGGCGATTGGGGCGAGTTCACCTTCTATCTGGAGAATGACGGAGACGTTCCCCTCACGGTGGACGTCTCGCTGAGAGGGTTGCCCGCGGGATGGGAGCATCAGCTGGGAATCAGCGGAGGAGATCCGCCGGTGGAGGGCCCCCTGTCCGTTGACCTAGAGCAAGGTGAGACTGTGAAGCTGCTGTTGAGGATCGAGGTTGACCCCTCGGCCACGCCGGAAGGTCATGGGATGGCTCTGCGGGCCACCGGCGGCAGCGCTGCCGAGAGCATCGGGCTGAGCATCACTGTCGTCTGAAGACGTGATAGTGGCGCGAGAGCGACCCGTGCACCCTCTGCTCGAAGAGATGCTCCAGCTCCATCCCCTCTATCGGCTCGATTGGCTCCGGCAGGACCATGCCCATCAATCCCCCTGGCCGCAGGCAATCGCGAGCGACTTCCAGTGCACGAGCATGCAGCAGGCGCACCGGCTCCCCTCGGCTGCTGGCGGAACGGCCATAGGGAGGATCGGTGACGATGGCGTCCACTACAGGGAAATGGTCAGAGATGTCGGCGATGTCGCTGACCGCACTGCCGGAGAGCTCCCATCCAAAGTGTCGCATGTTCCTCTCGGTGCCGGCCACCATCTCCGGGTCGATGTCGGATGCCAGAGCTGACAGGCCCATGCTCGCGGCCTCCATTGCTATCCCCCCCGTGCCGCAGAAGGGATCTAGTAGAGTCTGCCCCTCCTTCAGCTCCATCATGTTGATGAGGGCTCGAGCGTAGCGGGGGTGCAGCGATATGGGGGAGAAGAAAGGCCTCTCCGCCACCTTGCGCTCCTCCATGCTGCGTCTGTCGATGCGATAGAGCGAGTGGTGAACCGCCACTCGATCTGAGATGAAGGCTCGAACCTCGATCTCGGGATTGTTCAAATCCACCTTGCGACCGGGGGCCAGTATCCCTCCAAGCGTCCGACAGAGAAGGGGGGAGTCCAGCTTCGGCTGAGCACGGTCATACCTCTTGGCCCGCACCGAGAAGGTCCCCATGGGCAGCAGTGAGGGATCCAGTGAATCCAGATCGTCCGCCCATCCCAGCAGTCGGCCGATGCGATGGCTCAGAGCCACTCTCGCTGCAATGTGAGGAATTGCATCCTCCTCCAGACGAATGCAGCAGTAGCCGGGGCCGTGGGCTATCTCCTCTGACGATGGGGAATAAGTCCTCGCCAGGGACAGGACCTCCTGCCTGGCAAGGCCCGGTTGCTCTCCGGATAGTTCGAAAAAAAGGAGGGGGCCCTGCACGGACCCCCAATTGCATCAGTCCTTGATACCGTCTTCGGTTATCATGAAGACCGCTTCCCCCTCCGGAAGGTTGGGGGAATCCACCAGGCGCGCTATGCGCTTGCCGGCCTTGCCCTTCCGCAGATAGAGGCGGAAGGTGGCGGTGTGACCCACGATGTGACCGCCGATGGGGCGGGTGGGGTCGCCGAAGAAGGCGTCGGGCTTGGCGGAGACCTGATTGGTGACCGCGATCAGGGCGTTGTGGACTGTGGAGAAATCCAGCAGATCGTGCATGTGCCGGTTCAGCAGCTGCTGCCGCTCGGCCAGCGCTCCCCTGCCAACGTACTCCGCGCGGAAGTGCGAGGTCAGGGAGTCCACGATCAGGAGCTTGACGTTCAGATCCTTGGCCATCTCGTTGGCCTTCTCCACCAGCAGGATCTGGTGATCGGAATTGAAGGCGCGGGCTACGTGGATCTTCTTCAGAGTCTCCACGGGATCCAGCTCCAGATATTCAGCCATCTGCACGATCCTCTCGGGCCGGAAGGTGTTCTCCGTGTCAATCACGATGACTTCGGAGTCCAATCCTCCCCGCTCGACGGGCATGGTGGCGTTCACTGCAAGTTGGAAGCATATCTGAGTCTTGGCGCTTCCGAATTCGCCGTAGAACTCCACGATGGCCTGGCTCTCCAGACCACCGCCCATGAGCTCGTCAAATGCTTGCGAGCCCGTGGTCAGCTTCATTATCTGCTTTCTTCTCTCGAGGATTTCCTCGCCGGTCTCGAAACCGCCGACGTCAGCCAGGATCTTGGCACCTTCGATGATGTCCATTGCTTTCTTCTCGCCGAGCTCGCATTCATCTGAGAGCCTCTTCGGCGAGGCGACGGCAATGGCCAATATGTCCGTGTATCCAGCTTCGCGGAGTTTTTCTGATATGGCGGGTCCTACTCCAGGTATTTCTTCTAGACTTGTTTGGGCCATTGACTCACCTTTTAATCCAATGACCTAGGCTATATAATAGCCGACTACAGGGAGTATGCCGAAACAACCTCTCCGACCATCTCTAGAGTCCCGAAAAGCTTTATAAGGCAATTGAATTTGTGGAAGCAATGGCGAGGAAGAAGAGGAAGGTGAAAAGGGAGGAGACCTACGAGTTCGTCCCTCCGGAGTTCGACGAGAGGCATTTCCTCCTGAAGGATCTCCAGGTCACCAAAGTCCTCTGGGCCGTAACCGCCCTTGCGGTGGTCATGGGCCTTGTCGGCGCCTTCTTCGCCAACATGTCCGGAGTCGTTGCAGTCGGCTTCCTGGTCATGCTGGTGTCTCTTCTCGGCCTGAAGCAGGTGCTGGGCCTTCTCCGCTTCAACGTCGATGCGGTGGAGGGCAAGGGCATGATAGGCAACTACATCCTGTTCTTCTTCCTGTTCCTGGGAGTCTGGATCGTCTGCATGAATCCTCCGATCGCCGACTACACCGCCCCTCACATCAGTGATGTCGGCATCTACTATGAAGTGGGTGGAGAAGAGGTGGCCGCCACCTTCGCAGGGGGAATATACACTGTCGAGGGCGATGGGTTGATGACCATTGAGATTCGCGCCAAGGTCGTCGACAACACTCCATTGAGCAACATTGTCCTAGAATGGGGCAGCGAAAGATTCACTATGGCTCATCTCGGCGATCACATCTACGGCTATGAGGTGGAGGTCAACGCTGCGCTTAGCGGCAGTGGAACCTCCCACAATTTCGCGATCCTAGCCACTGATGACGCTGGCAACAGCACCGAGACCATTCATTACTGGGCGAGAATCGTCAAGGTCTGATCGCCTTCAGATTTCCCATGACAGTCGCTCGTCCAGCAGCTTGTTGAGAGCGGGTGCGAACTCCCTGCGTAAGGAGTCGTGATGGCCGCGCACCTCCATGGTGGACATGTCGATGTTTTGACCGCGGCTCATGCGGACGCCTTCCCTCATCAGAAGTGATGCCGCATCGCGGGGCTCCCTCGCAACCCGGACCATCCAGCGTCCATCCTTGACGAAGGGTCTGCCTTCCCCTCCCTCCTCCCAGCGTCGCAGGAAGCCTTCCGCCTCCGGCACCCAGACCGGTGGCCCGGAGTGCAGGCGAGTGGGCGGCAGGATGTCTATCTCCATCTCGAATGCGAAGAGCAGGCGCTCTCCAAGGTAATGGGATGATCTCAGTACGTGGAAGCCCATGGCATCCAGGAGCTTGGCGCCCCCCTCCTCCGTCTTCCACATCTGGGCGTCCAGGTTCTCGTGATTGATGTCCGGCCTCTCGATGCTGAGGGTGAGCAGGCGGCTCCCCCTGCGAGCGAGCATGGACTCCATCTCTCGTATGGAAAGCAGATTCCTCTCCTTGGGGAAGAAGAAGCGCGTCGACTGGCACTGGAGGTAGGCGCGTGCGGCGATGATGAAGTGAGCGAAGGTGTCCACATGCACCGCTGATGCA
>CAYXFQ010000094.1:0-4218 GCA_964464345.1 uncultured Methanomassiliicoccales archaeon
GGGGCCCGATGAAAATGATGCCCTCTTCTTCGCAGAGCTTGGCGAAGGAGGCGTTCTCGGAAAGGAATCCGTAGCCAGGATGGATGGCCTCCGCCCCGGCCTTGTGAGCGATCTCCACGATGCGCTCCATGTTCAGGTAGCTGGCGGCGGCGCTGCCACCGCCGGCGTGGAAGACCTCGTCGGCGTACTTGACATGCAGCGCGTTCTTGTCCGGGTCGGAGTAGATGCCGACGGTCTCGATGCCCATCTCGCGGCAGGCGCGCATCACGCGGATGGCGATTTCCCCGCGGTTGGCGATGAGGACCTTGTCGAATATGCCCATGAGTCGCCCCCTCAGTCCACCAGCATCATGGTGTCTCCGCTCTGCACCAGGTCGCCGTCAGTGACGAAGATGTCCCTGACGGTGCCGTCGCGGGGGCTGCGCACGGGGTTCTCCATCTTCATGGCCTCGAGGATCACCAGCGGGTCGCCCTTCTTCACCTTGCTGCCGAGGCGCACGGGAATCTTGAGGACGATGCCGGTCATGTTGCTCTTGACGCCTCCCGGCAGGTCTGGCGGGGGGCCGCGGCGGCAGTCCTCGACGGGAGCGGCGTCGCCGTCCACCGAGACTATGCGCACGCTGAACAGCTCCCCATCCACCTCCAGCTGCATGGCGGCCGGCACGCCTCCTCCAGAAGCGTCGGCGGCGGCGCAGGGTAGAGTCTCGCACTGACGCTCGCCACGGAGGAATGAGGGAGCCACAGCAGGGTAGAGGATGTAGCTGAGCACATCCTCCTCCTTGCTCACGATGCCCATCTCCTGCGCCTCCTGCGCCATCTTCTCGTAAACGGGCTCAAGCAGGTCGGCCGGACGTACGGTAACCAGCTCCTTGTCGCCGATGATGTGCTTCCTCACGTTATCGGCGATGGGCCGCGGCGGGCGACCGTAGAGCCCGAGGACGTAGTCCTTGACCTCCTTGGTGACGTTGCCGTAGCGCTCGCCGGCCATGACGTTCAGGATGGCCTGAGTGCCTACGATCTGGCTGGTGGGAGTCACCAGCGGCGGGAAGCCCAGGTCCTCCCTCACGCGGGGGAGCTCATCCAAGACCTCCTCCAGGCGGTCGTAGGCGTCCTGCTCCTTGAGCTGGGAGATCATGTTGGAGATCATGCCGCCCGGGAGCTGGTATAGCAGCACCCCGGAGTCCACCCGCTCCGAGACTGGGTCGACAAGGACGCAGTACTTCTCCCGCAAATCCAAGCAGAGCCGGCGGGGCTTCAGCAGGACGTTGAGGTCGATGCCGGTGTCGCGGGGAGTCCCCATGACGGCGGCGATGACGCTCTCGGTCGGCGGTTGGGAGGTGCCGAAGGCGAAGGGCGACATGGCGGTGTCGACGATGTCGACCCCGGCGTCGATGGCGGCCTGATAGCTCATGGGAGCCAGGCCGCTGGTAGAGTGGGAGTGAAGGCAGATGGGGACGTCGAGACGGTCCTTGATGCCCTGAATGATGGCGGTGGCCGACTTGGGCGTGATGAGCCCGGCCATGTCCTTGATGGCGATGGAGTCGCAGTCCAGGGAGTAGAGCTCCTCGGCCATCTTGATGAAGCCCTCGTTGCTGTGAGCGGGGCTGGTGGTGTAGCATATGGTTCCCTGCAGATGGGCCCCACAGTTCCTCACCTCCTCCATCGACTTCCGCATGTTGCGGATGTCGTTGAGGGCGTCGAAGACGCGGAAGATGTCCACTCCGTTGTAGGAGGCCGCCGATACGAACTTCTCCACCACGTCGTCAGGATAGTGGCGGTAGCCTACGAGGTTCTGGCCCCGCAGCAGCATCTGGATGGGCGTCTTCTCCAAGGCGGAGTCCAGCAGGCGCAGCCTGTCCCAGGGGTCCTCGGCTAGGAAGCGCATGCTGCAGTCGAAGGTGGCGCCGCCCCAGGCCTCGACAGAGAAGAATCCCACGCTGTCCATGCTCCGAGCCAGATCGAGCATGTCCTCTGTCCGCATGCGGGTGGCTATCAGGGACTGATGGGCATCGCGCAGGGTGGTGTCGGTAATCTTCAACCGACCGCCTTCAGAGTTAGATACGGGATTCGACATGGGATTGGCTCGCAGGAATCTAAGAAAAAACTGTTTCAGGCGAAATCTGCGACTCAGTATTAAAGATTTTAGTAACTGAAAGGGCAGCAACGCCCGTGCGCACGTGATGCATCAGCCAATAGCGCGAGCTTGCACATACGACGTTATTCCGCCCCTTTCCCCGTATATCATCAATCCCATAATTCTGCGCCTCATGCCCACGCAATGTTCGCATTCCCCGCTCAGCAGGCGATGGGAGCGTCGCCTGATTGCTATCTTTTAATATCTTCGGGAGTCTGGGGAGAGCTAGAAGGTGCGACGGCATGACGGCGAAGCTCTATCTGCGAGATCCCTACAAGTTCGAGTTCGAGACCACTGTGAAGGCAGTGGACGGAGACTGGGTGATTCTGAAGGAGACCGCCTTCTTCCCCGGTGGGGGAGGGCAGGCCCCCGATCGAGGGACATTGCAGGGGCAACCGGTGGAGGAGGTGGAGCTGGACGGCGAGGAGGTCCGCCATCTGGTTCCCGGCCATGGGCTGAGTCCAGGCTCAGGAGTCTGGGGGACGGTGGACTGGGAGCGCCGCTACCAGCTCATGCAGGCCCACAGCGCCGAGCACATGCTCTTCAGCGCCCTGCGCCGACAGGTCCCCGACCTGGAACTGGTCAAGATATCCATCGAGCCGGAGCGGAGCCAGGTAATCGTCCGCGGCGATCTGGGCTGGGACGCGATGGTCAAGGCGCAGGAGGAGGTCAACAAGGACATCGAGGCCAACCTCAGCATCATCCGCTCCACCATGCCGCGGGACGAGGTCGACCCAGACGAGGTCCGGGCGCGCCTGGAGCGAATCGAGGGGGACGAGGTGTCCCTGGTGGAGATCGGCGAGGATTGCGTGGCCTGCTCCGGGCTGCACGTGATGGAGACCGGGGAGATCGAGGCGCTGCTGATACTCGGCACAAGCTCCGCCGGCAAGGAGGGCCTGGCCGTGAACTTCCTCGTCGGCCCGCCGGCGCGGGAGGAGTCCCTGCGGCTGGCCAGCGCCGCTCTGCAGGCGGCAGAGACTCTCGGCAGCCAGCCGGGAGATCTGACGTCCTCCGTCCGGAACGCCGTGGAGAGGATGGAGCGGCAGAGGCTTGCCCTGCGGGAGCTCACCCGTCGGAGCCTGGCCGAGCCGCAGCTTCTCCTGGAAGGCTCCCTGAACGTGAGAGGCGGCATCTTCCCGATGGCCGAGAGGGGAGAGCTGACCGACGCCGCCGAGCGCCTGCGATCCGCCGGCGACGTGGCCCTGCTGCTGATGGTGGACGAGGGAGTCTCCGCCCTCCTCGCCGCTCCCGAGGGCTCCGAGCTGGACTGCCCCACGCTGCTGCGGGAAGCTCTCACTCCGCTGGGCGGCCGCGGCGGTGGAAAGAAGGATTTCGCCCAGGGCGGCCTAGCTGACGGCGAGAGGGCTGAGGAGCTGCTCGAATCCCTATTGGACAAGCTGAGGGGGGCGATGAGATGAGCACACCCAACCAGCACGAGGTAGGGTTAAAAAGATTAATTAGCGGGTTGCCCGATGAGGTGGCCGCATGATTCCGGGAATGGGTCGCATGAATCCCCGCCAAATGAAACAGGCCATGAAGAGAATGGGGATAAGCACCGAGGAGATGGACGGGGTGGAGGAGGTCATCATACGGACCGCCGACACCGAGCACGTGATCAAGTCCCCCTCGGTGAGCATAACCAGCGTCCAAGGCCAGAAGACCTACCAGGTCGTCGGCGAAACCGTCGTCCGTCCCCGCCAGCAGGGCGCTGTCGCGGAAGAGGAGGACATCATTCCCGCAGAGGATGTGGAACTGGTCATGTCCCAGACCGGATGCGACGCTGACACCGCCCGCAAGGCTCTAAGGGAGTGCAGCGGTCAGCCGGCTGAGGCCATACTCAAGATAATGACATCATAGGTGAGAGACATGTGTTTGGCGCTTCCTGGAAAGATCGTGAACATTGTCGGAGACGACGCTGAGGTCGACTTCGGCGGTGTCATAAGAAAGACCAACCTGAGCATGGTGGAGGAGGCGGAGGTGGGGGACTACGTCCTCATCCACGCCGGCTTCGCCATCCAGAAGGTGGACGAGGAAGAGGCATTGGAGACTCTGGCCCTCTGGAAGGAGGTCCTGGAGCACGAGGCC
>CAYXFQ010000095.1:0-4199 GCA_964464345.1 uncultured Methanomassiliicoccales archaeon
TCCATCATGGACTGGATCATCATCCACTCGCTGACGAAGCCGCTGAAGGGCGGTATGGCCGCCATCGAGAGCACTCCCACCAGGACGAGCATAGCCAGGGGCGGGTGCATGCGGGCCAGCCCGCCGAGGCGCAGGAAGCTCTCGGAGCCCACCAGCCCCTGCGCGTCAGATGCGCCCAGCGTGCAGAGGGCCTTGAAGAGTGAATGGAAGAGTACATGGAGCATTGCCGCCAGCAGCGCCAGGTAGGCCGCTCCCAGCGAGCCGTGGGAGCCGAAGAGCAGGGCCAGGCCGAGCATCAGGACGCTCAGGGACATGTTCTTCATGCTCGAGAAGGCCAGGACCTTCATGGGAGAGTCCTGAACCAGGGCCCGCAGCGCGCCATAGATGGCGCTGAGCGAGGCCAGCAGCATGATTCCCAACGCCAGAGGCGGAAGGGCGCCCTCGACGCCCATGAAGGTGAGTATGAACTTCACGAGCAGGAAGAAGGCCACGTTGGAGGACACCGCCGCCACCATGGTCACCGAGTGGGAAGGGGAGTTCTGGTAGAGGCCCGGCATCCAGACGTGGAAGGGCAGGAGTCCGAACTTGGTCCCGAAGCCGAGAAGGAGGAGCAGGAGGGCGATGGAGCTCCCCCGCGGCCCCAGCATGGCGGCGAGGCCGGCCCAGTCGGAAACCAGCACCGAGCCGGAGGACCAGGCCAGGAAGATCACGGCGCCCACAATCATGAGGCCGCCGAGATGGGTGATCGCGAAGTAGAGCCAGCTGTGCCTCCCCCCCTCGCGGCGGAAGCCGCAGAGCAGGAAGCTGCTGAGCGATATCCCCTCCCAGGACAGCAGTAGGAGCAGCACATCGTCCGCCAGCAGGGCGAGGGTGGTGAAGAGTATGAAGAGAGTGAGCAGCCAAGGCTCGATCTTGGAGCCGCCCCGCTTGCTGGCCCCGTAGAGGTGCAGGCAGGCGAGGAGGAAGACCAGGGCGGAGACGCTGAGGAAGAGGGCTGCCATGGGCTCCAGCGTCAAGGTGTACCTCCCCAGCACGCTCCCCAGCGGCATCTCCCAGGCGATGGATCCCTTCAGCATCACCAGGGGCGCGGCGGCCAGAGCCGGCAGCGCGGACGCCCCGGCCAGGGCGTAGGCGAACCTCCCCTTGAGCAGAAGTCCGACCAAGGTGAGAATGACAGGTAGGGCGATGAGGGAGGCCACGTAAGGCACTAGCATCGGCGACCACCTAGAAAATCGGGAATAAGCGTTTTCATTTCTCTATCAATGGCCCTCAGGTCCGTTCTTATCCTCATTAAATTGTAGGCTTTAGATAAACATTTCGGGTCTCCCTGGCAGCGCCCCCCGTGTGCGGAAAACCATGCGTCAGGGATGCGTGCGAAAACCTCGCCCCGCGGAGGGATAATCCATCTCAGCGCCGGTAGCGGACCCTCTTGAGATAGAAGGTCACGCCGATGAGCAGAGCGAGGAGCAGGGGAAGCAGTATCAGGACCAGCAGGCCGGTCACGGAATCACCTCTTCCACCATGGGGTCGCGTATGGAGCGGTTGAAGAATCCCTTGGGGAGAGTGATCTTGACGTTGGCGCCGTTGTCGTTGTAGAAGTGCACATCCCCCTTGAGCTGATTCCTCACCAAGGTCTGCATGAGAGAGATTCCCAGCTTGGCGCTGTCGCTGTCCCTGCATCCGGGAGGATAGCCCCGACCGTTGTCGCGATAGTGGAGCAGCAGGTAGTCCTCCTGCTCCTCGATGCGCAGCTCGATCTTCCCGCCCTTCTTGCTGAAGGCGTGGCGGAGGGAGTTGTGTATCAGCTCGCTGACGGCGAGCGTCAGCGGCAGCACTCGGTTGATGTCCATGAAGGCCGGCTCGCCGATGATCTCGAAGCCATGGCCGGCATTGGCGACCTTGCCGCTGTCGACCCAGAGCTTCTCCAGGTGCTGGATGAGGTCGATGTCGAGGTAGCGCTCCTGCTGGTACATGGAGTTGTGGATGGAGGCGATGCCCATGATGTGGTCGTCGACCTCCTCCAGGAAGCGGCTCACCTCCTCGCTGGGCGCCGCAAGCGAGCGGAAGCTCACCAGGCTGCTGATGGTCTGCAGGTTGTTCCCCATGCGGTGGTGGATCTCCTGCAGCAGGGCGGTCTTCTCCTTCAGGCTGGCCTGCAGGCGCTTCTGGTTGGCCTTGAACTCGGTGATGTCGGTGATGATACAGAGCACCAGCTTCTGCTCCAGGTAGTCGAGCAGGTTGATGGAGATGAGCACGTCGTACTCCTCACCCTCGCCGCGGAGGTGCACCTCCTCCCTGGTCTCCCGCCCCCGCTGCGTGATGCGGTTCCAGAAGTTCACCCATGAGTCCCTGGTGTAGCGGGGGTTGAGTATGGATACGAAGTGGCCCTTCAGGGCGTCCTTGGGCCGGCCGCGGGCACGGGCGAAGGACTGGTTGCACTCCACGACCTCTCCCTTCTCAGAGAGGAAGAGCACCTCCAGGTCCATCATGTCGAAGGTCTGGAGGTAGAGGGTGTTCTTCTGCTCCAGGTGCTCGATCTCGCTGATGTCCTGCGATGTGCCCGTGAGGCCGACGATCTGCCCCAGTTCGTCACGCATGGGCTCGGCGTTCATGACGAAGTAGCGGGGCGTCCCGTCGATGTCCTGGACGTTGTAGCGTATGGGATAGGGCTTGCTACCGCCCATGATGCTGTCTATCCAGGCATCGATCTCCTGACGATCCTCCCAGGGTATCATCTCCGCATACTCCTCGCTGCTCATGGGCTTGACCCCGTCCAGGCCATGAAGCCTCAGGGTCTCGGGAGGGAAGCGGGGAAGCCGGTTCTTCAGGTCGTAGGACCAGTCGCCGATCCTGGCCATGCGCTGAGCCTCACGAAGCCGCTCGAGGTTGAGCTTCTGCTCCTCAACCATCTGCTGCCTCTCGGTGGCGTCGTGCAGGGTGACTATGAAGCGTGGACTCTCCTCGTCCATGTAGTGGGCGTGCACCTCCATGTGCAGGGCCTTGCCGGCAGAGCTCTTGAATTGCGACTCGGTGAAGAAAGAGGCCCGACGGCGGAAGAGGCGGTGCAGCTCCCCCGCATCTCGGAAGAGGGCATCGAACTCCCTGTCGATCATCTCCCTCTGGCTGTAGCCGAACTTGTGGGCGGTGGCCTTGTTGACGTAGTGAACGCGAGAGTGGTCGAAGCCTATGACCAATATCGGCGTGGCTATGCTGTCCAGCTCCTCGCAGAAGAGCTGCTGGCGCCGGCGAAGCTCGGCCTGCAGGTCGACCTCCGGGCTGAGATCGCTTACAACCAGCATGGCCACATCCCTACCCTCTCCCCGGTAGTAGCTGATGTGGCTGGAGGCCACCACGAGGCTGCCCTCTCGGCGTCTCAGCCCCTGGTTAGTGATGTGGGGAGATCGCCGGCGAATGGCGGCCTTGATCTGCTCAGGATTGTGAGAGTACTGCAGGAGATTCTCGCCCCTCATGCCGGTCCCCATGCCGAGGAGCTGCCGGGCGGCGTGGTTGTGGCAGAGGATGGAGAGGCTGTCAGCGTCCACAAGGAGGACCGGATCGGACAAGTCGTCGTAGATGTCGAGAAGGGCCGCGGAGAGCCCCTGGTCACCCAAAATGCGCAGTCCGGAGGCCTCTCGGCGGCTGTGCCAGTCGATGAGCTCGATGGCGCGCGACACCGGCGGATCGACGTTCTCGTGATTGAAGGGCCTTTCAAGGCAGAAGAGTGAGCCGCGATTGGGCTTGAGGAGGTCCGGAAGGATGCCGAGGCCGTTCGAGATCAGCAGGAAGCGGTGCCCGGCGTCCATGGCGTCCAGAAACTCCTTGGATCCTCCCCTGGGGAAGTCCGAGGGCGCCAATATTATGATGGACGGGGGGACGTTCGCCCCCGGCCGAAGGAGGAAGTCCCAGCTCACTGGGGTTTCGTGCACTCGCAGACGAGGAATCTCCTGCAGGGTGGCCACCGCCTCCCCTATGTCAGGAATGTCTCCCAAGAAGTAAACTGAGATTCCTTCCCCAGGGTCCATGATGTCGGGAATGTCATACGTATTATTATCTTTGTTAGTCCCAAAGTGAAAACGGTAATACTCGGCCTCAGGGAGGATTGAACTGGCTTTTACAGTGTTAATGGGCAAGCGGGTAATAATTTAGAAATAACCATCTGAGATAAAAGAGCGGATTTCGTTTCCTAGTCAGAAACGAAA
>CAYXFQ010000096.1:0-3931 GCA_964464345.1 uncultured Methanomassiliicoccales archaeon
GCGAAGGTGTCCACATGCACCGCTGATGCAACGTTGCGGCGGGGGTCCACGGGATCGAAAACCGTCATGGGCCCCAGCATGGACTCGCTGCGGACTCCGTCACCGATGACCATGCCCTCTCTCCAGTCGGCAGCGGCTGCAAGCGTGGGTAGGAAACCTCCGTAATGAAGCGTCAGCAGCTCGATCAGATAGCCGGAGAAGCCGCGGGTGCATGGCTCCGCTCCATAGGTGCCGATGCCTTTCATGAAGGCCTTCAGCAGCCGGGCCTCGTCGCGCAATCCCTCGTCCATGTTCTCCAGGATGAAGCGAGTGTGGAAGGGCGTGCGATCCACGGCGCTCTGCAGGCAGCTGGTGTCGCAGATGTCGTAGCAGGGGACCATGTCCACCTCCAGGCCCTGGTAGAATCCCCGTATGTAGGGATGGTCGGCGTACATCTTCTCCCCGCGGAGAATCGTGCTGCCGATGTCCAGCCCCTCCTTCTCCAGGCGAGCGGGAGGGAAGTCGGGTGGGAAGAGGATGAAGACGTCCAGGTCGGGCTCCCGCAGATAGGTGCCCTTGGCCACCGAGCCCATGAGCCGCACGTCGGCCTTGAGGCTCCTGCGGGCCAGCTCCTCCCGAGTGAGCTGGCGGATCTCCTCCGCCACGCGCTGTATGCGCTCCTTCTCCTCCGCGCTGGGTATGACGCGCTCCAGGATGCTGGGGTCGATGCTCATTATAAACAAAAGCAGCAAGGCCTTGTCATGATTTATAGAATTGGGAAAGGTCCAAAGTCAGCAGGGGGATTGCAATGGGTAACGAAGCTGACAGAGGACCAGTTCAGTTATAGAACTGCACTTCTATATAAATCTAATCCTTCATGGTGAATTCGATGTCATCGTCGATGCGCATCCCCATGAGGTCGCGGGCGGCGACCACTCTCACCCCAGTGGCGTCGGATATCGCCCGCGCTTCCCTCTCCGGCCCGGCCTTGACCATCCGTACCCCCAGATGAGTCATCAGCACCAGCTCGGGCTTCAGGGCATTGACGAACTCTATGGCGCCCTCGGTGCAGAGATGGCAGTGCACCTTGGACCCACGAGGACGGGTTACCGAGAGCATCAGCACGCGGGAGCCGCGATGGGCCTCCACCACGTCCTCACGGATCTCGCTGTCGCTCACGTAGGATATCTTCCCGGCGCTGCTGTGGAATATCATGCCCACACCGTACGGGTCACTGTGCCAGGTGGGGGTGAAGTCCACGCGCATCCCCGCCACGTCCAGCGAGTCGCCGGGAGTGACCGATTTCACGATGGGCGGAAGGCCCCGGTGATAGCGAGACAGAGCGGGGCCTATCCCCTCCACGCCCTCCAGGACACTGCGGGAGCCCACCAGCATGCCCCTCTCCCGTATGCCGCCGCCGGTCATACCCTCCAGGAGAACCTCCGCGTCGGAGTAGTGGTCGGGATGGCAGTGCGATATGAGAATGGCATCCGTCTGGAAGGGGTCGATGCCGCAGCTCCGCATGTTGCTGAGGGCACCAGGGCCGGGATCCACATGGAGGGTGGCGTTGTCCCTGATCATGAAGCCGCCGGTGCTGCGAGTCTGGTAGATGGTGGCGAAGCGGCCACCGCCGGTGCCGAGGAAGAGCAGCTGGACGGCCATGCGGGGGGATGAGCCTGTATGTATTTCCACATTTTCCCGCCGCTCCGAAAGTGAATTAATCCCCGGTGGCCCTCTTGGACTCATGCGCACCGCCATCAGGGACGCCTGGATAGTCACTCAGAACTCGCAGCGGGAGATCATCAGGGGGGACTTGATCATCGAGGATGACCTGATAGTCTCCGTGGGCCCAGTCGGCTTGGAGGCCGACCGGGAGATAGACGCCAGCGGGGACGTGGTCATGCCCGGCATGATCAACACTCACGGCCACTCCGCCATGGCGGTCATGAAGGGGAGCGTGGACGATCTGAGCTTCCCTGACTTTTTGGATCGAGTATTCGAGGTGGACTCCGACCGCAGCCGCGAGGACATTTTGATGGGGTCCAAGCTCGGCTGCCTGGAAATGATCCGGAGCGGTACCACCACCTTCGTGGACCTCTACTACGATGAGGATGTCATCGCCGAGGCGGTCAGCGAGGCGGGGATCAGGGGAGTGTTATGCTGGTGCGTCCTGGATGAGCAGTTCACTACGCAGAAGGGGAGTCCCCTGGAGAATTGTAAGCGATTCTGCGAGACGCATCGCGATATGAGGAAGGTCATTCCCGGAGTAGGATTGCAGGGAGTCTACGTCTGCGGGGAGGAGACCTGCATAGAGGCGGCGGCCTATGCTCGCGAGGAAGACTTGGTGTTGCACATGCACCTCTCTGAGACCAGAGGCGAGGTCTACGAGCATAAGCGCAAGACTGGTATGCGCCCGGCGGAGTGGCTGGACTCCATCGGCGTGCTGGCGGAGAACTTTCTGGGAGCGCATGCCGCCTGGCTTACCCAGAGAGAGGTTCGGATGCTCGGTCAAGCGGGAGCGTCGATCTCCAGCTGTCCAGGCTCCAACATGAAGCTGGCCACTGGAGGCGTGGTGGCGCTGCCGGAGATGCTTGAACACGGCGTCAACGTAAGCCTTGGCACGGACGGTAGCAGCACCAACAACAGCCTCGACATGTTTGAGGAGATGAAGCTGTTCGGACTGTTGCAGAAGTCAAGCCGATGGGATGCCACTATCGCGCCAGCCCAGCTGCTCTTAGACATCTGCACAATTAATGGTGCGCGGGCCCTGGGCCTAGAGAAGAAGACGGGATCCTTAGAGCCTGGCAAGTGGGCCGACGTCATCATCTTGGATGGCAAGGCGGCTAATTTGAGGCCTTTGTTGTTGGACAACGTTGTGTCTAACATAGCTTATTCTTCATCTGGGCAGAATGTCAAGACCGTTTTCTGCCAGGGAGACCTGATAATGCAGAATAGGAAGGTGCTCACTCTGGGCGAAGAGGCCGTGCTGGCGGAGGCAGAGAGTTGCTGGCGGCAGCTCTGCCAGCGGTGAGCCGACCCAGAGGCTACGATAAGCTATTCGGAAGATGGAAGAATCGAGAGTAAGGGGTTTGGAAGTGGTTTCAAACGGTTTGAGGCATGTCTATTTCCTAGTAGTGACCTCGGCCATCAACCCAGAGCCCTCACCCCCTTTTCTGAAATCCTGTACGATGTCAGGGGGATGCTGCAGCCCGAGTTGGAGCAGCAGCCGCATCCACGGCATTTCTTGCCGTTCGACGGAGCATCCGACTCCTCCTTCACGAGGAAGCCCATGCGAACCAGCTGGTTCAGCCGATCCTGGACAGACTCCCGCTCCAGGCCCATTAGCTCCGACAGCTCGCTGATGTTGCGAGGCTTTTCAGCCAGCAGCTCGAGAGTCTCCATCAGAGACATCAGACTCCCTCCAACGCGCAGTCCTCTGGCCCCATCTTCCTCCTGTAGTGGATGAAGGCCGCCAGGGCCAACACTCCGACCAGAGCGGTGGGATGCAGGCTCTCGGCGAGAACCCAGGGGTCCCCACCGATCAGCTCCAGCACCAGCTCCGACAGCACCGTCACCACCTGTATCAGCAGAACGATGGATGCCAGAAGGCTGCCAACGTAGCCGAAGGGCAGATGGTCCGATCTCTCGCCCATCAGAGCGCGGGCCGAGGCCGCGAAGGTCCCGGCGATCACCAGGAAGACCAGCCCGAGCATTATGTCTCCGCTGTAGGCCAGTCCGACTACCGTCACCTCCCAATCGGGCGTGAAGGCCAATGCCAGGCTCAGCACCCCCATCGTCGCATATAGCAGGGCCAGGGGGATGGAGAGCCGATCCATTGCTTCTATCTCATTCATCACAATCACCTCAGAGCAGGGCCCCTCCGACCTGCCATATCAGGAACGCCGCCACCCTGTCCTCTGCGAGGCCGTAGACCACCGAGAACAGCGTCAGT
>CAYXFQ010000097.1:0-3893 GCA_964464345.1 uncultured Methanomassiliicoccales archaeon
TACCGGTGGTGAAGGCCCTACAGGTGCTGCTCTACATCCTGGTCGCGTCGATGATGCTCTTCGACCTGGTCTACGTCATACTACTGCTGACCCTGCCGATAACGGCGAAGTCCTGGAAGCTGATGGACACCAGGGAGGACCTCTGGTACGTGAGCCTCGCCCCCCTCACCTTCGTGGTGGCGCTGAGCACCGAGATACTCTTCATCCTCGCAACGATAGTGCGAACATTTGTGTCATTTCCAATATTGTGAAGGGATTCCCCCGGTTCACCAGATAGTACTCCCGCGGGGCGTCGAAGCCGCATTTCTTGCAGGAGTCAGTGCCGGCCATGGGGCAGCCGTAAGCGTGGCTGCGGTCCGGCAGCACGAAGGCGGACATGAAGTAGGGGCAGCGGTCGCTGAAGTCCTCCTCCAGCAACAGCTTCAGGGCCCCGTTGCTGTTGAGGATGGGGAACCCGTCCTTCTTCATCCGGCGGATCTCCTCCACTGCCACCCTCTTCTCCTCCAGGCTGAGGGCCTCCTCCATTGGCGGAGGGGTGACGAAGTTGTAGATGATGCCCTTGATGCCGGGGTGGTCGCGGACCAGCTCCCCGGTCTCCCTCATGACGTGGAGGTTGGACTTCTGGATGGTGAAGTTGGCGAAGACTGCAGGGTGGTCCAGGGTCTCCAGGTTCTCCATGAGCTTGTCGAAGACCCCCTCGCCACGCACATCGTCGTGGACCTCTCTGGGGCCGTCGAGGCTGATGGATATGACATCCGCCTCGGTGAAGAAGCGGTTGGTGCCGTTGGTGGTGTAGGCGATGTTGTAGTATCCCATGGAGCGACCCATCTCGATGAGGTCGCCCAGGTCGAGGCCGTCATCGGTCCAGAGGGTGGGCTCCCCTCCCTCGAAGTAGAGGATGCGGGCACCGGCCTCGCGCATCCCCCTCATCTCCTCCTCCATCTCAGCGGCAGTGAGCTTGTTCTTCTCAGGAAGCGCATCCTCTCCCGCTACCACGCTGCAGTGGCGGCAGCGGAGGTTGCAGCCGTAGTGAATCATCATGGTGTTGACCAAGGGGCTCTTCTTGCCAAGGCGGCACTGCAGCCACCAGGAGGCCAGGCCCATGAACTGGAGGATCTTTCCCATGATTTCTTGAAAGAGCTGGACTCTATTTAAATGAAAGCCAGAAAGCTCCATATCTTCCCTTCCCGATTCCTGCACCATGCGCTGCTTCCTGGCGGTCTCCCCTCCAGCCGAGAACGATCTCGATGAGGCGGCGGCAATGTTGCGCTCCTGCCAGAAGGGGCTGCGCCCGGTGCGGGCGGAGGCCCGTCATCTCACCATCGCCTTCCTCGGCGAGCTGGATCGGGAGTCGATCCCCATCCTGGAGGAGAACCTGACCGTTGCGCTGGAAGGGTTCGAAGCCTTCCCATGGCGTATCCGCGGCCTGGGGGCCTTTCCCGACATCCCCTTCGCGCGGGTGCTCTGGTGCGGAGTGGAGGATCACGACCCATGGCGAGAGCTCCGCTCCCGAGTGGACGTCGCCCTCAGCAGCAGCGGTCTTGCCGCGATAGGTTCGGACTTCCACCCCCACATCACCTTGGCCCGCCTGCGCCGGGGACGGCCCTCCGGGCCGCTGCGCAGCCTTCTACGAGGGGAGGCGGGGCGGGACTTCGGCGCTGGAGTATGCAGGGAGCTGCATCTGATCTCGAGCATTCTCCGTCCTGACGGTCCTCGCTACGAGACCCTGAAAACCTTCGAATTCCCCGATTTAGTCTAGATGTAGTTACAGCCCTTATATTCGTCCGCAACGACTTCATTGTCATGATCGGACTACGAAAGCGCATAAGGAGGTCTCTGCGAAGAGACAAGGACGGAGGCATAGAGGGACTGCCCCTCCAGCTGATGATCATGGTTCTGGTCGCGGGACTGGGAGCTACGGTCATCATGGGATGGATGGGCTCCATCGAGGCCCCGCAGAGCATTTCCACCGTACACTGCCAGGAGGGTGAGGTCAGACTCACCTCCACCGCCAGCGGCTACCCGTCCGCCAGCGGCGTCAGGCTCACCATCTACGTGGCCGACCAGGATGGCAACCCCATCAGCGACGCCGGAGTTCTTCTGACGGGAGCCAGTGTGAAGACAGCGGGCGGGGACACCGTCTTCGGCCACACCGGGTCCAACGGGAAGGTCGTCTTCAACAACCTTCAGGCCTCGCTGCCGGGAGGAGGCATAGGTTACATCAAGGTCACCGTGACCAAGAACGGCTATGCCAACCACGAGAGCACTCGCATCCCGGTGATCGCATGAGGGACCGGAGGGCGGTCCTGGACCTCCCCCTCCGGCTAATCCTTGTTTTGCTGGTCATCTCCCTCTCCGCCCCCGTCGCCATATCGGCGCTGGAGGACATGGAGGAGGGAGCGGCCGGAGCGGCCATGGAGGCCGCGGCCCGCAGGATAATGAACGTCGCCGCCGAGCTCCACTACGGTGGCTGCGAGTCCACTCAGGGCCTATCCCTCAGTCTTCCCTCCGACTGCCGCATGGAGATAGGCGGGGACGCGGGGACGCCGGATGCCATGAGCATCCGCTGCTACTATAGGGAGAAGTTGGTCTCAACCTGCTACGTGGAGGGCCAGATGCTCATGCTGATCGGGGATTCCACTCTCGGACTGGAGGGGGACTTCACCCTTCGCCTCCGCAGCACCTTCGCCCTGGACTATCCCGCAGTGGAGGTGACCGTGCTATGATGGAGTTCACGATATCCCGCGCGGTCATGGGCTTCTGCGGCCTCCTGGTCCTCAGCGCGGTGATCGGCCCCTTCTCCAGCCTGATGGACAGCCGCTACGACGCCGCCGGCACCGATGCGGTGGACGCCATGGCCTCCATGTTCGAGTCCTGGGCCGCCAACGGCGTCGGGGCCAGCTACACTCTGGATATGAGGGAGCTTCTCCCCTCCTCGGAATGGCATCTGATCATCGAGGGGCAGGAGATCCGCCTCAGCTGCGCTGACAAGGAGTTCACCTCCTACTGCAGTTTCAAGCTCTGCGATGAGAGGATGGTCCTCTCGCATGATGACCGCCTGGCGGCGAGAATCCCCAGCGAGGGGGAGTTTCACTTGGAGAAGGTGTCGCAGACGACCTGGAGCGCATCCATGAGTCTGTTGATGTCCTCCGCATCGTTGTAGATGTAGCTAGAGGCCCGGGCGCAGCCCTTCAGGCCCCGCGCCAGGAAGTAGGGATGGACGCAGTGCATGCCGGAGCGTATCAGGACGCCGTCCATCTCGTCCAGCATCATGGCCACGTCGTGGGAGCTGAGATTGAGGAGGTTGAAGGAGAACACCCCTCCTCTCTCCGCCGGGTCCTCTGAGCCGATTATGGAGAGTCCCGGCAGCTCCTCCAATCGCTCCTGGATCAGCAGTTGCAACTCCTTTTCATGATTCTCGACAGCATCCATGCCGATGGCCATGAGGTACTTGGCCGCGGCGGCGGTGCCTATTATCCCCGAGTAGTTGGCCAGCCCCGGCTCCAGCCGCTCCGGCACCGGGGCCAGGGTGATGCTCTCGTAGTCGGCACGGGCGATCGTCCCCCCGCCCAGCATCAATGGCTTGAGTTCCTCCAGGGCCTCCTCCTCGCCGCAGAGGATCCCCACTCCGGAGGGCCCCATCATCTTGTGGCCGGAGATGGCGTAGAAGTCGGCGCCGATGGCGGAGACGTCCACCGGCTGATGCGGGGCGGCCTGGGCGCCGTCGAGGAGGACCTTGGCCCCCTTGTCATGGGCGATCTCCACCACCGCTCTCGCCGGTATGCTCCCGCCGGTGATGTTGCTGGCGTGGCCCATGGAGACCAGCTTCACTAACTTGCGGACGGAGTCCTGATAGGCGTCCCGGTCGAAGCTCCCGTCGGGGGCGGTCGGGA
>CAYXFQ010000098.1:0-3826 GCA_964464345.1 uncultured Methanomassiliicoccales archaeon
GCCCGATGAAGTCTCGGTCCATCTTGACCACCCAGCGGGGGCCGGTCTGCAAGGGAGTCTGGGTCCCGTTGAAGTCGCTGCCGGAGAGCAGCAGCCCCTTCTCCAGGCGGAGGGTGTCGCGGCAGCCCAGTCCGGCAGGTCCGATGTCGTCCCCGCCCACTTCCAGAAGGGCCCTCCAGAGTATGGGGGCCTGGTCAGCCTCGATGCAGAGCTCGAAGCCGTCCTCGCCGGTGTAGCCGACTCGGCAGGCGAGGCAATAGAGGGAGTCACCAGGCAGCTCCGGATAGAAGGTGCGCAGTATCCTCTGCGGCCCCGGGTCCAGCTTGAGTCGGACCACCTCGCCCCGGAAGCGGCCGATGGACGATAGGTCGTGCTCGGTGAGGCGTTGGAAGACCTCCTCCGCCAACGGGCCCTGGATGGCGATGCTGGAGAGGTTCTCGGAATAATCGGTGATCTCCGCCCCGTCGTTGTTCTCCTGCAGCCAGGTCAGCACCTCGTGCAGGGTGGAGGCGTTGGGGACCAGGAGATATCTCCCCTCCCCCAGGTTCTGGACGATGAGGTCGTCGATTATGCTGCCGTCCGGTCGCAGCATGTGGCTGTAGATCGCCTTGCCGGGAGTGGCCAGGGCGATGTTGTTGCTGAGGACTCTTCCGAGAAGCTCCGGGGCCTGGGGCCCCTCCACGACGATGTCGCCCATGTGAGAGACGTCGAACATGCCGCAGGAGTGCCTCACCCGCATGTGCTCCTCCACGATTCCCCCGTAGTGCAGGGGCATATCCCAACCGGAGAACTCGGTCATCGTGGCACCGAGTTCCAGGTGGATTCCATGCAGGGGAGTCCTCTTCAATTCCATTGCACCCTGTGTACATTTTTCGATTATAAAGATTTCCTCCGAATCTGCCCTGTCCAGTCAGATAACATTGATATAGGACTTAGCTTAATGGAACCTCCCTGGAGGATTCGTTTGAACCGGGGAAACCAAAATCCTGAGGAAGATTTCTCAAGAATACGCCTGCCCAATGTAAAAGAGGGTGAGATGTTCGGTATAGCCGACCAGCTCCTTGGCGCTTCAAAGATCAGGGTCATGTGCGAGGACGGAGTTTCTCGCATGGGCCGGATCCCTGGGAGAATCAAGAAGCGAATGTGGATACGCGAGGGCGACCTCCTCATCATCAAGATCTGGGAGTTCCAACCTGAGAAGTGCGACATCCGCTTCCGCTACACCAAGACCCAGTCCTCCAACCTCAGCCGGAGGAACCGGATTCCCAAGAATCTAGACGTGTTCTGAGCAGGGAGGGGACGTGGAGAAGGACGTCTACGCCTACCTGGAGCATCGTGTGGAGGCCCTGAGGCGCAGCGACCGCACCGGGGAGGAGCGGAAGGTTGTGGACGAGGTCTTCGATAGGAAGACCTTGATGACCATATACGGCTTCATGACCGGAGGCCTCCTGGAGACTGTGGAGTACCCGCTCTCCAGCGGTAAGGAGGGCAACGTCTTTCTCGCCCATGACGAGGACGGCGATGAGCTCGCCCTCAAGATATTCCGCACTTCCACTTCCACCTTCAAGAGGATCTCCGAGTACATCGCGGGCGACCCGCGCTTCCAGGGGATAAGCGGCAGCCGCCGCAAGGTCATAGACGCCTGGACCGCCAAGGAGTACCGGAACCTGCAGCGCTACCACGACGCGGGCCTGCCGGTGCCGATGCCCATCGCCCACCGGAGCAACTGCCTGCTCATGGAGTTCATCGGGAGAGACGGCATGTCCGCCCCGAAGCTGAAGGACGTGCACCTGGAGGACCCGGATGAGACCTACCAGGAGGTCCTCGACTTCATCGTGGTGGGATACAGGGACGCGAGGCTGGTGCACGGAGACCTCAGCGAGTACAACATACTGTACCAAGACGGCCAGGCAGTGGTGATCGACTGCGGCCAGGCCATGACCATCGATTTCTACAACGCTAACGATCTGCTGAAGCGAGACATCAGGAACATCAACCGCTTCTTCCGGCTCCGCGGGGCGACGGTGCTTGAACAGGAAGAGGTGTTCCAGTTGATTCGCGAAGAAGAGAGTGATTGACATGAGGATTGTGAGGATACCTAAGGATCGGGTGGGCTGCCTTATCGGCACCAAGGGAGAGACCCGTAAGACTCTCCAGAGGATCGCCGGGGTGAAGATGCGCATCGACGGCGAGGGAGAGGTCATTATTCACGACGAGCGGGCGGAGGACCCGCTGATGGGCCTGAAGATGGTGGAGGTCGTCAAGGCCATCGGGCGCGGCTTCCCTCCCGAGAAGGCCATGCGCCTCTTCCAGGACGACGAGTACCTGGAGATTCTGGACATCAAGGAGCATGTCTCCAGTCGGGCCAACCAGATCCCCCGCGTCCGCGCCAGGCTCATAGGCACCGGCGGGAAGACTCGCTCCATCATCGAGGACCTCACCGGCGTGGAGATGGTCATCTACGGCAACACCGTCGCCCTCATCGGCGACTCGGTGACCCTACCGGTGGCCAAGCACGCGGTGGAGCTGATCCTCCGCGGCAGCGAGCACTCCACGGTCTACAAGTATCTGGAGAGCCAGCGCCCGCGGCTGCGCATAGCCGAGATGGGCTTCGACCTCTGAGGGCTCCCCATGATTGGCGACCTTAGCTGGATCGAGGACGCCCTCCCGCGGGCCGAGGGCCTGGCCGAGGAGGGGCTCTGCGACCGCTGCCTGGGACGGATGTTCGGCCGCTTGGGCCGGGGCCTGGGCAATGACGAGAGGGGCTCCCTGCTGAGGGAGAGGCTCGGCGTCGGTCCCACCGAGGACGTCTGCGCGCTCTGCGAAGACATCTTTGAGATCCTCCCTCGCCTCGCCGCTGCGGCGGCGGAGGCCCTGGATGAGGTTGAATCTGAGAACTTCCTCATCGGCACCAGGGTGGACCCCATCATCGTCGACAAGGAGGTCGCCCTCTGGGAGAAGCATGGGAAGGAGGGGGCAGAGGCCATCAAGTCCGAGCTGAATCGGGAGATCGGCAAGCTCGCCCTTCCTCTGATAGGCCGCAGGGTGGAGTTCGAGAGCCCCCAGGTGGTGGCCCTCATCGACACCCGCTTCGCCAACGTGGAGCTGAACATCTCCCCGGTCTTCATCTACGGTCGCTACCGCAAGCTCTCCCGTGAGATACCACAGACCATCTGGCCCTGCCGCGCCTGCCGGGGCCGGGGATGCGATCGCTGCAACGGCAGCGGCAAGATGTATCCCCAGTCGGTGCAGGAGCTGGTGGGCGACCCCGCCCTAGCCATGGCCGACGCGGAGAGCCACTCCTTCCACGGCATGGGCCGGGAGGACATCGACGCCCTCATGCTGGGCACTGGCCGGCCCTTCGTGCTCGAGCTCAGCAACCCCCGCATCCGGGACATCGACCTGGACCAGCTGGAGGCGGAGATCAACCAGTCCGGCGTGGTGGAGGTGGAGGGACTGCGCCCCTCCGACCGCCAGGAGGTGCGCGACATCAAGGCCGACACCTCCAGCAAGACTTACCGCGCCCGCGTGAGGGCCGAGGGCAAGATTAATAAAGAAAGAGTAAATGAGGTAGCAAAGTCATTCAAGAATCTCCATATAGACCAGAGGACGCCGACGAGGGTCGCCCACCGCCGGGGTGACCTTGTTCGCAGGAGGGAAATCCTCTACGTCGAGGCGGAGGTCCTGGAGGAGGATCTCTTCCTGCTGGTCTTGGAGACGGAATCCGGGACCTATGTCAAGGAGTTCGTCTCTGGGGACGGAGGGAGGACCACCCCGAGCTTCGCGGAGAGGCTGGGTGTCCCCTGCGTGGTGGAGGCCCTTGATG
>CAYXFQ010000099.1:0-3648 GCA_964464345.1 uncultured Methanomassiliicoccales archaeon
AGCAGCTTGCTCCGAGTGCCCTCGGGGGCGTTCTCGGCCCGCAGGCGGGAGAGCAGCAGGTCCCGCTCGCCCCGCACTATGGACTCCCCGTCGCCGAACCAGCCTCCCCAGAGGGGGATGGCGCCCAGGGTCATCAGCCGGCGGATGGCGGCATGGAGGTCCTTGTGGCGGGAGCCTATCACCGCCGGCGCCCGCCCATAGGCGTCCGGACGGTCCCGAAGGGTGTCCAGGTAGACCTGCTGGAAGAAGCGCTCGTTCATGTAGTCGTTCTCCACCAGGCGGGCGGAGCGGGAGAGCCTCTCCGGCACTCCCAGGAAGCGGTGCACCGCCTCCGGCCGCCTCAGGACCACGTTCATGCAGAAGGAGCTGAAGGTGGAGGCCTGCACCAGCAGGCCGTCGGAGCCGCGCCCCTCCAAGGCCATGGCGGCGACGATGCGCTCCCGCATCTCCTCGGCGGCGTTGTGGGTGAAGGTCAGCAGCAGCACGTCGCCGGGGGCGATCCCCGGCTGGCGCATGAAGTTGAGGTAGCGCCGCATGATGGTGAAGGTCTTCCCGGTGCCGGGCCCGGCATCGACCACCATGAAGCCGTCCAGGCTCTCGACGATGCGCTTCTGGCCGGGGTTCAGTCCCTCAGTCATCTGCACCCTCCTCCAGGCAGAGCGGGGCAAGGTCGCAGGCGCTCCTGCAGTGCTTGGGATTCAGGGGCAGGGCCGGGAATCCCTCCACCCGGCAGCTGGCGATCTCCTCCAGCACCTCCTGCGCGAGCGCGGCCATGTCCTCCAGGTCCTCCTTCAGCAGGATGACGTCACCGTCGTCGACGATGATGCCGTGGAGGATGTCGCGACAGCACTTCAGGGTCTTGGCCAGGTCGCCCTTGCTGTTCTCCTGGAAGGTCTCGTGCATCCGGGCGATGACGTCAGGGTCGAGATGCCAGTCCGGTCCCCTCTCCCAGACGCGGAGCTCCATCAAGGCCTCCTGCAGGCCGGCGAAGTCCTTCTTGAGGACCTTAGAGCATCCCATGCATCCATATCGTTCCGGGAGCAGCTCCACCAGGCGACCGGAGCGCACCAGGTCATGGCGGCTCATCCCGGTGTAGCGGATCCGGGCCAGCTCATCGCTCACGGCATCCGGCAGGTGCGCCTCCGGCGGGCGGGAGAGCAGGTAGACGAATGACAGCTCCGCCTCCTTGGCCCCGGACTCGCTGAGTATCTCCAGGTAGGCCGGCGCCTGGACGTCCAGGTACATGGGCCGCCTCTCCGGGTCGGCGTCCTGGGCGATCTCCTTGGAATTCTTCCCGGACCCGGTCTTGAAGTCCACTCCTCGTCCGGGAGCGAGGAGCAGGTCCATCTTGCCGCGCAGCGGCGAGTGCGGGGAGTCCAGGCTGACCTCGCTGCAGGCCCGCTTGTCCTCCAGCTCGTAGAGGGCGAAGAAGGGGTTCTGCGCCCGCCGGGGCCGGCCGCCAGGAATGAGCGGCGGCAGGGACTCGTCCCAGGGCACCAAGGGGGAGTCTTCACAGGGGTTCTCGTCGAAGAAGGCGTTCACCCTCTCCAGGGCCAGCCTCACGCGGCTGGAGTCCAGCTCCTCGCGGCCCTCCTCCACCATGTGGAGGTAGAGCGACATGAAGTCCTTCTGGAGCTGTTCCATCCCCAACTCGCTGACCTTATCCGCATAGGACGCCCGGAGCTGGGCATAGCTGTGCACCAGGCTGCCGAAGAGGGTCTGAGGGCTGTCCGGGGTGGGGGCCATGCGGGAGAGCATGTACTTCTTGGGGCAGGTCAGGTATCTGTTGAGGCTGCTGGGGGAGATGGACGTCATCTCACTCTCCTCCGGCAGCGAGAGCGAGGCCCTGGCAGGCGGCTCCGGCTCCGGCAGCCACTCTCCCGGGCCGTAGCCGCTCGGGCAGAGCTCCGGGAAGGAGCTGATCATCCTGTCGCCGCCGAGGGCGTGGCTGAAGAGCAGGCAGGGGGTGACCTCCTTCCCGCGGTGGGAGGCCTTGACCATGTGCAGCCTCTGCTTCCCCTGCTGCAGAAGTATCTGGAAGCGGAAGGTCTCCTTCTCGATCTCCGCCTCGGCGTCCATGTACTCCTCTCGGAAGATGGACGGGTACCAGTCCTGGCCCATGCCGAGGTAGAAGACCAGCGAGCGGTCCACGTAGGTGGAGTTCATGCAATCCACCAGGACGACGCCCTCCCTCTCATCCTTCGGCAGGGGGATGTCCAGCTCGCCGGCGTCGATGTTGTCCAATGCGAAGCGGAAGAGGTCCAGCGACTCTCGGTCCACCCGCGCCTCGATCATTCCCAGGCGCTCCAGGAAGCGGGCCACCGGCCAGCGGTCCGCATCCGAGACCAGGATCTGCAGGTAGAGCCCGAAGCTGCCCTCATCCTTGCCGATGAGAAGCTCGCCCAGGCGGCGCAGCTCCCCCGTCTCCGTCTCCGCCCACTCCTCCAGCGGCAGGGAGTCCCAGCGCTCGTCCACGAAGTGCCCCATCCTCCTCAGCAGGGGGCGGAGCTCTCGCATGCGGGAGCGGCGGCCGGGAAGCGCCAGCTCCAGAAGGTCCAGCAGGTCCCGCAGTCCCGGGAGGTCCCGGAGCTCGATGCTGTTGACGAAGGGAAGGCCGCGACGGTAGAGGGCGGAGCGGACGGCGTCGGCGATCGGCTCCTTTGGATTGAGGATGATGGCCACGTCCTCCATGTTGGACTCGTCGATGAGGTCCACCACGTGCCGGGCGATGGCCCGGTCGCTGCCCATCTCCATGATCTGCTCGATGCTGTACCCTCCCCGCACGAAGGAGCGCAGCTCCCGGAAGCGGTCCGGGGGCGGCAGGAGGTGCTTGTCGAGGTCGTTGAAGGCGTCCAGGCCGATGACCACCACCTTCTTCCCGTCGAAGAAGGAGGTGTCGAAGCTGACCATGGCCCTCTCCAGGCAGGGGGTCTGGATGTAGGAGTCCCAAATCCTCTTGGCCACTCGGCGCCGCAGCAGCTCGTCCATGCGGCCGCTGTGGCGACGCATGCGGCGCATCTCCTCCACCTCGCCGTGCACCTGGCGGATGTCGATGCCGGTCTCGCGGGAGACGCGGCTGAGAATGCTGAGATCGTCCCAGACCGGACCGCCGATGCTGCGTATGCTCTCGCGGCGGGCCAGCTGCTGGGGGGTGATGGCCCAGGGCCCCAGGCGGGGCCGGTCCAGGCGGGCGTTGAGGGCGGTGGCCAAGGGGGCGTCGTTGGTGAGGACCAGGTCAAAGTCCCTGGCCTCCTCGTAAAGCTGATCGATGCTCTTCGCCTTCCTCATAACGGACCCCCTCACAATCAGAACCCCGGGCCTATAAAACAATTGAGGGAGGGGGCTCCGAAAGAGCCTTTAGACATGACATCAGAAGGTCAATTATTTAGGAGGGCAGGCGCATGGGCAAGCATGGAGCATGACATCTATGTCATATCGCTGGTTTCCACCGGCCTGCAGGGCTACCCCACCGACGAGGTGGTGGAGGTCGCCATCTGCGGAGTGGACACCGAGCGTGGCGACATCGAGAGCGTCTACAGCTCCACCGTGAAGATCCCCAGCGAGCACTGGACCGAGGAGAGGCGCCGCTTCGTCATGGAGAGGCACGGCCTCGGCCGGGAGGAGCTGGAGGCCGGGCGGGACCCGGAC
>CAYXFQ010000100.1:0-3604 GCA_964464345.1 uncultured Methanomassiliicoccales archaeon
CATACCGCCCTCGGAGCTCGGGGACATGCTCCTCTCCTCCGTCGGGTCCGCCCTGAACGGAGAGAACGTGGCCAACTGCCGCAGCCCCTGGGCAGAGCGCATGGGTGAGCAGCTGGCCTCTCCGGAGGTCACGATCATGGACGACCCTCTGACGCCGGCGCCGCTCTGCGCCCGCTACGACGACGAGGGAAGCCCCGCTCGGGTGAAGCATCTGCTCCGCTCCGGCGTGCTGGAGTCCTTCCTCCGCGACAACTACAACGCACCCTCCACCGGCAACGGCCTGAGGCGCTCGCCCAGCGACATGCGCGAGTCCTTCCTCAACCCTCTGACGGTGAAGCCCATGAATCTCTGCGTGCTCCCGGGCCGCGGGGAGCGGGAGGACCTCATATCCCAAGTGGACGAGGGAGTTCTGGTGGAGAAGTTCGCCTGGCCCGAGGCCGACCCCTTCACCGGGCGCTTCGCCCTGGAGGTCCGTTGCGGGCTGCTGATAAAGAATGGGGAGGTGACAGGGACGGTCAAGAACGCCCTGCTCACCGGCAACATGCTGGAGGCTCTCTCGCGGGTGGAGGCGATCGGCGCGGACTTGACCTGCACCGGCAACGCCACCGTGCCCACGATGAGCTTCCGGGGGATGGAGCTGCTGGGCGACTAGAAGGCCCGCTCCAGCAGGATGCTCCCGCCGTCGCCGCTGTGCTCCAGCCCGGCGTAGTCGCCGAGAAGGCGACCGATGCGGCGCAGGGGGTAGGCGCTCACCGGCCTGCCGTCCTCGCCGCTGAGCGGGGTGGGCCCGAAGAAGAGGCAGAGGGCATCCACCTCCGGCCACCAGGCCACGTCCCCGACTTCCAAGCTAAGAAGGTCCCCCTCCTGCCGGTCTCGCACCGGGAGCTCGAAGTAGATCATGCTTCCCAGCATGTTCAGCTTCCCCTCGTAGGGAAGGGAGAGCCAGAGCTCATCAGTCAGATCGGAACGATCCAGCTCGATCAGGAAGGTTCCGCCGCGGGTGCGGACGGATATTCGAGATGTCGGAGCGTCGGGACTCACTTTCTCTCGAAGAGGGCGCGGATCTTCTCGCCCACGACTTCCATCTCCAGCTCGCTCTCGGCCTTCTCCATGGCCTTGAGGTTCTTGAGGCCGTTCTGCCACTCCGCGCGCCAGTCGTCCTTGAACTTGCCGGACTCGATGTCGGCGAGGATCTGCCTCATGCCCTCCTTGGACTCCTCGGTGATGACCTTGTCGCGGGCAGTGAGGCCCCCGAACTCAGCGGTGTTGGAGACAACCTCCCACATGCGCATGAGGCCACCCTCCTGGATGAGGTCGACGATGAGCTTCAGCTCGTGCAGAACCTCGAAGTAGGCGATCTCCGCCGGATAGCCACCCTCGCGGAGGGTGTCGTAGCCGGCCTTGATGAGGGCGGTGACACCGCCGCAGAGCACGGCCTGCTCGCCGAAGAGGTCGCTCTTGCACTCGTACTCGAAGGTGGTCTCGAAGACACCGGCGCGGGTGGCGCCGATTCCCTTGGCCAGGGCCAGGGCGATCTCCATGGCCTGCCCGGAGTGGTCCCTCTCGACGGAGACAAGAGCGGGAACGCCGAAGCCCTCCAGGTAGGCTCTCCTCTCCATGTCGCCAGGGGACTTGGGCGCCATCATGATGACGTCGATCCCCTCCGGCGGGTCGATGAGACCGTAGACGATGGAGAAGCCGTGGGCGAACTCCAGGGCGGAGCCCTCCTTCATGTTGGGGGCGATCTGCTCCCTGTAGACGTCCGGCTGCACCTCATCCGGGAGCAGGACCATGACCACGTCGGCACCGGTGACGGCCTGCGGGATCTCCGCAACCGCCAATCCATCCTCCTGAGCCTTCTTCCAGGACGGTCCGTCCTTGCGGACACCGACCACGATGTCCAGGCCGGAGTCGTGCAGGCAGAGGGCCTGGGCCCTGCCCTGCGCCCCGTAGCCGATGACTGCTATCTTCTTTCCGTCCAGGACTCCAAGGTCCACATCCGCGTCGTGGTAAATCTTGACCAAATTCTTCACCTCATGATGGATTGAGGGGCTGCAGCCCCTTGACTGTGATTAAGATGTGAATCCCCTCGTTCCTGAAAAAGGTATCCCAAGGGCCGCTCAGAAGCGGCAGCGACCCTTGAGTATGTCTATTCCCGGGGCAGGGGGGAGCATGGGGAGTATGTCCTCCTCCGGGTCCACCTTGATGTCCAGGACGAAGGGCCGGTCGGATTTCAGGGCGACCTGGAAGGCCTCCTGGAGCTCCGAGGGCCGGTCCACATGCAGGCCGTCGGCGCCGAAGGCCTGGGCCAGCTTGACGAAGTCCGGGTTGGACTTGTAAAGAGTGGTGGCGGAGTAGCGCTTGTCCCAGAAGAGCTTCTGCCACTGCTTCACCATGCCCAGCCAGCCGTTGTTCAGCAGACAGACCACCACGGGGAGGTCCTCGGCCACCGCGGTGGCCAGCTCCTGTATGACCATCAGCAGGCTGCCGTCGCCAGCCACGTCGATGACCTTCTTGTCCGGCAGGGCGGCCTTGGCGCCGATGGCAGCCGGGAATCCGAAGCCCATGGTGCCGAAGCCGCCGGAGCTGATGAACTGCCGCGGCCGGCGTATCTCCAGGTGGTGGGCAGCCCACATCTGGTTCTGTCCCACCTCGGTGGTTATGATGGTGTCGTCGTCCAGGATCCGGTTGAGCTCGAACATGACCTTCTGCGGGGCGATGGGGATCTGGTCCAGGTCCCGGTTGCAGGCGCAGGTCTTCTTCAGCTCGGCGACCCGGCCGCTCCAGGCGTCCCGGCGGTAGCTGGCGATCTGCGCCAGAAGGGCCCGCAGGGCGGTCTTGGCGTCGGCCAGGATGCTGGCAGCGGTCTGGGGGTGCTTGCCCAGCTCCACGTGGTCAACGTCGATGTGAATGACCTTGCAGTCCATCGGGAGCCGGTTGTGGCGGCTGTGGGTGCGGTCCGAGAAGCGGGTGCCCACCGCGATGATGAGATCCGCCTCGGTCATGGCCCGCAGGGCGCACATGCGCCCGTGCATGCCCGGGAATCCCAGGTATAGGGGGTGATTGTCAGGTATGGAGCCGATGCCCATGAGACTGGTGACCACCGGTGCCCAGATGGTCTCCGCCAGCTGGACCAGCTCCGGGGAGGCGTTGGCGGAGATCACTCCGCCGCCGGCGATGATGAGCGGCCTCTCCGCGGCGGCCATGAGCTTGACAGCCCTGCCCACCTCCGAGAGGTTCTCCCTCAGCTCGAGGGGGGCGACCTCCACGCGCAGGCTCTCCTCATCGATCTGGGCGTTCATGGTGTCGACCGGCAGGTCGATGTGCACCGGACCCTGGCGCCCGGAGCTGCAGATGTTCCATCCCTGCAGGATGGCCTCCGGCAGGTCGTGGATGTCCAGGACGCGGTAGTTGTGCTTGGTGATGGGCATCATGAGGCTGAAGGAGTCAGCCTCCTGGAAGGCGCCCATGCCCAGGTCGGTGGAGGAGACCTGGCCGGTGAGGACTATCATGGGAGATGAGTCCGCAAAGGCGGTGGCCACGCCAGTGACCAGGTTCGTGGCCCCGGGTCCGGAGGTGGCCAGACAGACTCCTGGCTTGCCCA
>CAYXFQ010000101.1:0-3575 GCA_964464345.1 uncultured Methanomassiliicoccales archaeon
GCCCAGGCCTTCATCAAGCAGGTCAACCAGGACCTTCGCGACAACTATCCCACTCAGATGTTCAGCTCGCCGCGGGAGGACGTGGTCCGCTACCACGTCTCCTCCGGGACGACAGGCAAGCCCACCCTGGTGGGCTACACCAAGGGCGACATCGAGTTCTGGACCGAGAGCCTGGCCCGGGCGCTGACCTCGGTGGGCATCGGCGACGGGGACATAATGCAGGTCTCCTACGGCTACGGACTCTTCACCGGCGGCCTGGGACTCCACTACGGGGCGGAGAGGGTGGGAGCCACCGTCCTCCCCGCCAGCGTCGGCAACACTGAGAGGCAGCTGGAGCTGATGATGGACCTGGACGTCACCGCCATCGCCTGCACGCCATCCTACATGGTCCACCTGGGAGAGGTGGCCACGCGCATGGGGATAGATCTCGCCAAGGACTCCAGCCTCCGCAAGGCGGTCCTCGGGGCCGAGCCCTGGTCGGAGGGCATGCGCCGGCACATCGAGGATGACATCGGGGTCAAGGCCTACGACATCTATGGGACCTCGGAGATCTCCGGGCCCATGTTCACCGAGTGCCAGGAGCAGAACGGCCTGCACATCTGGGGGGACATGGCCATCATCGAGACCATCGACCCCGACAGCGGCGAGCCTGTCGCGGACGGGGAGAGGGGAGAGCTGGTCATGACCGTCCTCAAGAAGGAGGCCATGCCCATGATCCGCTACCGCATCCGCGACCTGACCACCATCATGACCGAGGACTGCGCCTGCGGGCGCAGCTCCCCGCGCATCGAGCGCATCACCGGCCGCAGCGATGACATGCTCATCATCCGCGGCATCAACATCTTCCCCTCCCAGGTGGAGGACATCTTGATGCAGATACCGGAGGTGGGGGAGCACTTCTTCATCAAGGTGAACCGGGTGGGCGCCCTGGACAGCATGACCGTGCAGGTGGAGCTCGCCCCCGAGCACTTCAGCGACAAGATGTCGGACATGATGGCTCTCAAGCGCAAGGTCTCCGGCATACTGAGGAAATACCTTAATATCGCCGTGGACGTAGAGCTCATGGACCCCGGATCCCTGCCCCGCTTCGAGGGCAAGGCCCAGAGAGTCGACGACAGGAGGCACGCCTGATGCCGCAGAGACACATGATCAAGCAGCTTTCGATATTCATCAACAACGAGCCCGGCCGGCTTGCGGCCATCGCCAAGGTCCTCCAGGATGAGGAAATCAACATCAAGGCCTTCAACATCGCCGAGTCCAGCGGCTTCGGCGTGCTGCGGGCCATCGTCGACGACCCGGACGGCTCCTGCGCCAAGATCAAGGACCACGGGATCATCGTGAAGGAGACCGAGGTCATCGCCATCCCGCTGGAGGACAGCCCCGGCGGCCTCTTCGAGGTGGCCAGCGTGCTGGGCGAGGCCAACATCAACATCGAGTACGGCTACGCCTACTCCGGTCGCAAGATGGCGGTATTCTTCTTCCGGGTGGACGAGATCCAGCCAGCCATCAAGGTGCTCAAGGAAAGCGGCGTTACGGTGCTCACCGGCGACGAGTGCTGATTGGATGCCGAGAATTAGCGCTGCGGTGCTCGGCTCCCTCGGCTACTCCAAGGGGATTGGCAAGGAGGAGGGCGTCACCGACGTCGCCCACTACGGGTTGAGGAAGGGGGACGACTCCGTCTCCCTGCTGGAGCCCATCCGCTATCCCGAGCGCCTGTCCTCCCTTCTCTACTGCCTCGCCGGCGTGCAGCTGGCCATCCTGGTGGTGGAGGAGCTGGACGCCAGCCTGGGGGAGACGGTGCTGATGCTGGACTGCATGGGCATCGACCGGGGCTGGATAGTTCTCCGCAATTACATTCAGGAGGAGCAGCTGCGGCCCCTGCTGGCCGGGACCTGCGTGGATGGCTACGAGCTGAGGGAGGACGACCCGAACGCCCTGCGGGAGGAGCTGATCTCCCTGGCCGCCGCCGTGGAGGAGAACGACTCCCCGCACGGCTCGCTGGCGGTGGACCAGCACTTCAACGTCCGCGGCGTGGGCACGGTGGTGCTGGGCCCGGTCATGGACGGGGTCATCCGCCGTCATGACCACGTGACCGCCCACCCCCTCGGCACCGACGTCGTGGTGCGCTCGGTGCGCAAGCACGACAAGGACTTCGACTCCACTGTCATCGGGGAGCGCGCCGGCCTGGGCCTGCGAGGAGTGGAGGCCGAGCAGTTGGACCGCGGCTACGTCCTCAGCAACGACCCCTCCATAGTCCACACCAGCGAGTTCGAGGGAGACGCCGAGCTGGTCCGTTACTGGCCCTCGGCCCTGAAGGAGGGCATGGTCCTCCATCTCGGCCACTGGCTGCAGTCGGTGCCCTTCCGCCTGCTGGAGGCCAGCGGCGAGGACTGGCGCCGGCCGCGCCTGCGACTGCAGTCGGAGGGGGAGATCATACACCCGCCCGGCAGCGTGGCGATCCTGACCTACCTCGAGGGCGGCAAGCTCCGGGTCGTCGGTCGCATCAGGCTCCCCCAGTAGGCTAGTTTTTCGTCGACTCCTTTCATAGGATGGAGGCGGGCCAGCGGGCAACTGTGAAATAGGATGATAGGTTTAGGCATGACAATCATGGTCATGGTCGACCAGCGCTAGAGAGCGAAGGAGCGGGAATCTGATGGGATTTTGGAACAAGGAAGTGGAGACGATGCCGCGGGAAGGCATCGAGGCACTGCAGCTAAAACATCTGAAGGCCCTGGTCTCCCGCCTCTATGAGTCCTCGCCGCTCTATCGCCAGCGCATGGAGGAGATGGGAGTGCTTCCCTCCGACATCCAGACCCTGGATGACATCAGGAAGCTCCCCTTCACAGTGAAGGACGACCTGCGCCAGCATTACCCTGACAAGCTCTTCGTGGTGCCGCAGTCGGAGATCATCCGCTATCACGTCTCCTCCGGCACCACCGGGAAGCCCACCGTGGTGGGCTACACCCAGAACGACCTTGACAACTGGGCGGAGTCTCTCGCCCGCTGCTTCCACTCCTTCGGAATGGATCGGGAGGACGTCCTCCAGGTCAGCAACGGCTACGGGCTCTTCTCAGGTGGTCTGGGCATGCACTACGGGGCGGAGAGGCTGGGGGCGGGAGTGCTCCCCGCTGGCACCGGCAACACGCAGCGGCAGGTGGACCTGATGCTCGACCTGCCGGTCACCGCCATCGCCTGCACGCCGTCCTACATGATTCACATCGCCGAGGTGGCGGAGAAGCGGGGAGTGGACATCGCCCGCGACACCAAGCTCCGCTACGGCATACTCGGCGCCGAGCCCTGGTCCGAGGGCATGCGCCAGCTGATCCAGGAGCGCACCGGCATCATGGCTCAGAACTGCTATGGTGCCAGCGAGCTCTCCGGCCCCATGTTCACCGAGTGCTCCGAGCAGAAGGGCATCCACGTCTGGGGAGACCTCTGCCTCATCGAGATCCTGGACAAGGACAGCGGCGAGCCGGTCGCGGAAGGGGAGAGGGGCGAGATGGTGGTCACCATGCTCCAGAGGGAGGCCATGCCCATCATACGCTACCGCATCGGGGACATCAGCCGCCTGGACT
>CAYXFQ010000102.1:0-3573 GCA_964464345.1 uncultured Methanomassiliicoccales archaeon
TGGACGAGCCGCCGGTGCGCGAGCACGCCGAGCTCTTCGGGGACCGCCTCTACAGCATCAAGACCGAGAAACGCTCCTTCGTCATGCGCTACGCGGCCTGCCACCAGCAGTTCGCCATGATGCGGGACTGGAACATGAGCTACCGCAACCTCCCCCTGGGAGCCTTCGAGGTGGCCGACTCCTACCGCCTGGAGCAGTCGGGGGAGACCATGCTCTGCTTCCGCACCCGCCGGCTGAACATGCCCGACCTCCACGTCCTCTGCCGGGACGAGCCGGAGGCCCGGGACAAGCTGGAGATGCTGGACGCCCGCATCTATGCGGAGATAGAGGACCTGGGCCGGGACTACGAGATGCTCATCAACCTCTCCTCCCGCCAGGCCTACGAGGAGAACAAGGAGATGATCCTCAATCTCCTCCGCGCCCACGGCAAGCCGGCGCTCATACACTTCTACCCCGAGGGGATCAACTACTACTGGACCGTCAACATCGAGTACCACCTGCTGGACCAGCTCGGCCGCGCCCGAGAGATCGGCACCGTGCAGATCGATGTGGGCAACGCCCAGCGCTTCGGCATCACCTATGCGGATGAGAAGGGCGAGGAGCAGCATCCCGTCATCCTGCACACCGCCGTCATCGGCACCATCGAGCGCTATCTCTACAGCGTCCTCGACACTGCGGTGGGGATCGAGAAGTCCGGTCGCCCCGGATACCTGCCCACCTGGCTCTCCCCTGAGCACATGCGCCTGCTGCCGGTGAACCAGGACCACGTGGCCAAGGCCGAGGAGCTCGCCATCACCCTGGAGAGGATGGGCGTCCGCGTCAGCATCGACGACAGCGACGCCACCGTGGGCAAGAAGGTCCGCCGCGCCAAGCAGGACTGGTGCTCCTACGTCGCCGTTCTCGGCGAGAGGGAGGTCGAGTCCGGCATCCTCAAGGTCTACGTCCGCTCGGAGAACAAGGACGAGGAGATGACCTTGGAAACCTTGGGAGAGCGGGTGCGCGAGGAGATCGCCGGCAAGCCGTTCCGGCCGCTCTACATGCCGCGGAGCCTATCCAAGCGGGTCGACTTCTGAGTCGGCCTGCCCATCCCCCTTCAACCCAGCATCCAGTCCACCGCGTTCATCGCGCGGATGCCGGCAGAGGGAGCCCTCAGGACCCTGTCCAGGGTGAGGATGATCTTGGGATGGCTGTCCGAAATCCGCCTCAGGGGCTTCATCTCTTGCTCTAGGACGTCGTCCTCCAGTATGCTGGTCGCCACCTGGTAGTACTCCTTGTGAGCTCCCTTGCTGGCCACGAAATCGATATCCAGGCCGCCATAATTGCCGGCGCTGACCTGGAACCCTCTCCGACGGAGCTCGAGATAGACGGCATTCTCCAGAGACTGACCTGGCTCGGAGCGCACTTGGAGGATGGCGTTCCGCATCCCGAAGTCAGTGACGTAATACTTCTCAGTGGTCTTCAGGTACCTCTTCTCCCTGATGTCCCAGCGTGGCACTCTCATTACGAGGTTGGCGTTCACAAGGGCCTGAAGGTATCTCTTCACCGTGGGATGGCTGAGGGAAGTTTCCTTTGCGATCGCCGCCGGGCTGGTGACCTTGCCCACATTTCGGAAGACGGAAGCGGCCACCTCATCCAGAGTCTCGAAATCGACCATGCCCAAGTGGGGCGCCACATCCTTCCACAATATGCTGGAGTAGATTCCCTCCAGAACGAGGGCTCTGACCTCCTCTTCTTCCGACATCAGCATGGGCAGAGCCCCATTTTCCAAGAAGTCTTGGAATTGATCGTCGACTGCGTCCGAGCTGTCGCGCGGGAGGAGAAGTCGATGCTCGCGGAAGGACGGAGGGAGAACCTCTATCTCCACATATTGGGCAGACAGGCGGGAGATTGCCTCTGCAAAACTAGTGCTGGGACTTGAGCTCGAGATGTAGAGATTGACGTCATGGCCCGCCATGAGTGAGTTGATGGAACTCTCCCATCCCTCCACACCCTGGATCTCGTCCAGTATTACGTGGGCCCTCTCACCATTGACCATCAGCTCCGCGAGACGCTTGCTGAGGTCTTGGGCATCTTGGATGGATCTCGCAGCTTTTGATTCGAGGTCGATGTAGATTGCCTGCTCGCCTTGTTCAGAGTCACGAAGCTGTTCCTGGACCAGCTTCAAGAGTGTGGATTTCCCACTTCCTCTCATACCGACGACTGACTTGATCACCTCTCTATGATCCTTCCAGTGCCAGAGTTGCGTGAGTAGTCCTTCCCTTGCAGTAGGTTCAACCATGGGGAATACTAGCCCTATGGATGTTAAAATGTTTCATTCGGATGTAACATTCGTCAAAAATATTGAGAATGTTTCATTTGGTTATAGTATTTTAAGAATCAGATAATATATTGATTGCGCTCAGATAAATGGGGATTATGAGGAAAAGAAGCCCCGAGAGGGGCAATGGTTTCTATCAGCAGCTCTCGCGCACGCAGTCGGCGATGAAGTCGCCCACCTGCACGGTGTTGAGCGCACCGCCGAGGTCGGCGGTGACCTGATGCTCGTCCAGGCTGCGGCGCACCGCGGACTGTATGAGATCTCCCATCTCCGGGTGACCGAGCTGGTCCAGCATCATCTTGGCGGCCAGTATGGCGGCCAGCGGGTTGGCCTTGCCCTGACCGGCGATGTCCGGCGCCGAGCCGTGTATGGGCTCGAACATGCTCACGCCCTCGGGATTTATGTTGCCGCTGGCGCCCATGCCCAGACCTCCGCCCAGCTGGGCGCCCAGGTCGGTGAGGATGTCGCCGAAGAGGTTGGGCACCGCCACGGTGCCGAAGCTCTGTGGGCGGACGATCATGGCCATGGCCATCGCGTCGACGTACATGTAGTCCAGGCCCAACCCGTGCGCCTCCGCCTTCTCCTCGAAGACCTCTCTCTGCAGGCCGTAGATGGAGCAGACGTTGGCCTTGTCCACCAGGATGACCTTGTCGTCGCCGCGAGCGGCGGCGTAGCGGAAGGAGTGCTCAGCGAAGCGCTCCAGGCCGCGCCGGGAGAGGACGCCGATCTCGAAGGCGAACTCGTCCTCCGGCTCAGCGGAAGCGCTGAGGTTCAAGTCGAGAGTGTAGAGCCCCCTCTTCACCTGCAGGTCGGAGGACATCTCCCCCGGCCGCAGGCGCCCGCCGGCGCCGATGTAGAAGTCCTCGGTGTTCTCCCGCAGGAAGTGCATGTCGAAGTCCAGCTTCTCCTTCAGCGGCACGTAGGGGTGCCAGGAGCTCACCGGACGGAGGTTGATGTACTGGTCGTAGCGGGCGCGCATGGCCAGCAGTATGCCCCTCTCCAGCACGCCGGGGGCGACCCGGGGGTCACCGATGGCGCCGAAGTAGATGGCGTCCTTGCGAGCCATGGCCTCCCACTCCTCATCCAGGACCAGCTCGCCGCTGCGCAGGTAGCGCTCCGAGCCGATGGGGAACTCCTCGATCTCATAGGAGAAGGAGGATATCTCCGCCACAGCGTCCAGGACCTTCAGGCCCTCGCGGACCACTTCCGGCCCTATGCCGTCACCGGCCACGAGGGCCAGCTTCCTCATTTCCCCT
>CAYXFQ010000103.1:0-3467 GCA_964464345.1 uncultured Methanomassiliicoccales archaeon
AGAGCCTTCACCACCGGTATGGTCTTCTCCACGCCGCCCATGCGCACCGCCAGGTCCTTCTCGCCGAAGGCCAGGTGGGACTCGTATCCGGAGAGGGCGTCCACCGCCCGCATGGTCCCCACCGCCACGCCGATTACAACGGCGAAGGCGAAGATCTGCCAGTCCATGACGCCGGTGGCGACATAGAAGGTGAAGAAGACCATCATGAAGAAGGAGACGGCGACGTTGACCTCCCCCAGGCCGCGAGCGCCCATGTTGATGGGAGGCGCGGTGTAGAAGTAGGCCAGGAAGAGCCCGATCAGGCCCAGGCCGATGACCAGCAGGCCGCCGTGCAGCACGATCGGTATGGCCAGCAGGACGATTATGAGCACCAGCAGGGCCATGATCGCCCTTCCCTGCTTCGCGGTGATCAGGCCGTTGTCGAACTGGTTCCCGTCCCAGTAGACCTTCTTGGTGAGATCGCTGGCAACATCGTCCCAGAAGCGCTCGGCGCCGTCGAAGCGCGACTTGTCCACTCCGCTCTTGTGGTCGAAGTAGTCATTGGAGAAGTTCACGAACATCGCCAGGAAGAGCACGTCCAGCGGAATCAGGATGATCAGCCAGAGCGGCGGGCTGTGCGCGAGAGCGAAGAGCGCTCCGCAAACAGAGGCGAGGAAGAATGGCAGGGTGTAGCTGAAGCGCATCACGAGGTTTAGCTTCCGCAGCGGGGAAATCTTTTCTTGCTGGCTCATTTCTAACAAATCAGGAATTGACCGCTCCCTACTTAATCGTTGACTGCGCGGCCCTGGCGGCAGGCGAGGATAGGGGCTCCCGATCCCGGAAGTGGGCGAGCTGCTGGGAGAGCTTCTTCTCCATGTCCCCCGGCTGGGCGCAGATGAACTCGTGCGTCACAAAGCTTGGCGACAGCAGGTCCACGATGTCCCGGCAGGCGTCGCTGCGGAAGGGGGCGTGCCAGTCGATGGCGGAAAAGTGGGGGAAGGCCAGGTTGATCCGCTCCCGATGGCTCATCTCCCGGAAGCCCTCCGGATCCCCTCGCGAGATGCTCTCCTCCTGGTACTGGGCGGAGAGGCTGAGATGGAGGTGCACCACCCCCACCCTCTCGATCATCTCGCTGGGAAGGCCCTCCAGATGCGACAGTGTCCTCACTATGGCCTGCTCCTCCTCGCGGCAGTCCCTCAGGCTGTTCATGAGATGGCCTGTGTCCAGGCAGTATCCCCAGTTCTCGAAGTCCAGGAGCTCGCTGAGCGTGCGGTGCTCCTCCCCGTCCAGGAAGCGAAGGCCGGGCCACCAGAGGTTCTCCAGCATGATCGTGAACGGAGGCTCGCCGTCCGGGAATCCCTCCACCACCTGGTTGAGCATCGCCGCCAGCGAGAAGAGGACCTCCTCGTCGCTGTAGGGGAACTCCTGGGTGAATATGCCGTCCAGGCGCGGGTTGCCGGCATGGAAGATGCCGTAGGAGGGCTCCAGGGTGGCGGCCAGCTCCCAGGAGCGGCGGATGACGCGGATGGCCTCCTCGCGGTCGCGGCCGAAGGAGAAGAAGAGTATGTCGTCCCCCTCCAAGCCCTCCGGCATGGGCCGACCCTCCCAGGCCGCCAGCCAGTCCACCCCGTAGGGCAGATGAACGCCCTGCGTCAGGGGCCTCAAATCAATCGATGGGGGGCTGTGACCGGTGAGCAGCTCCACGCCGTCCAATCCCAGGCGCCGGCAAAGCGCGGCAATCCCCTCCACCCCTCCGTTGCGCTCCAGGTCGAATGGATAGAAGGAGGTGTTGAGGAGATGCCGCAACTCAGAGCTCCCTCCTCTGGAAGACTATCGCCGACAGCAGCAGGCAGATGACGCTGATGGCGAGACCTGCCAGGCCGGCCTCGAGGCTCCCGAGGTCGAGCAGTATGGGCAGGAGCAGCAGGGCAGAGAGCTGGTTGGCCCCGAAGATGACCAGGATGACTGCCACCAGCACCGAGCGCGAGAACACCGATATGAGCAGGGCGGCGCTACAGCTGACACCCATGACTATGAAGAGGGAGAGCAGCGAGTCCTCCAGGCCCATGGTCGCCTGCGACAGGGAGTTGTCCAGCAGTAAGACGTCCAGGCCTATCCCCGCCCCCAGGGCGATGAGCGAGGCCACGACCACGCAGATGAAGACGGCCAGGAACTTGGATATGAGGATCTCCCAGCGTCGCACCGGCCTCACCAGGAAGAGGTCCAGCGAGCCGTCCTCGATCTCGTTGACCAGATTGACCGAGAGCATCACCGAGGCCAGCAGGGCGGCGACGGTGGAGACCATGAGGGCGGTGAAGAGGCTGAGCGACAGAGGCTGGTCGGCGAGGAGATTCTCTGGCGTCAGGGCGTAGATGAGGATGGCCGCGAGCGGCAGGCCCAGCCAGAGCACCAGCATGAGCCGGGAGCGGTAGAATCCCCTGATCTCATCCGAGAACAGCAGTGGGAAGCTCATCGGCTCTCCTCCAGGAAGTTGAGATATACATCCTCCAGGGAAAGCTCGATGGGTATCAGGGATCGGATGGCCCCGCCGGCGTTCATGACCTCCCAGGCCACGCTGTCCACGACCGCGTCGAAGTCGGCTCCCGACTCCAGGACCACCCTGTGGGTACCGGGCCCAAGGCGGCGACAGGAGTCCACGCCCGGATGGCGTGAGAAGACCAGGCCCGGGTCGCGGGAGAGCTCCAGGTCGAAGGCGGAGCTGGCCCGCATCTCCTTCCTGATCTCCTTCATGGGGCCGGTGCGGACGAAGCTGCCCTCGTACATCACGCCCACCCGGTCGGCGATGTCCTGCACATCAGGCAGGACGTGAGAGGAGAAGAGCACCGTGGCGCCCTGATCGCGGATCTCCCGCAGCACCTCCCTGGCCATGCGCCGCGACTCCGGGTCGAAGGAGGACATCGGCTCATCCAGGACCAGCACCGACGGCTTGTGCAGTATGGCCTGGGCCAGGCCGATCTTCTGCATGCCGCCGCCGGAGAGCTCGGCCATGGACTTGTCAGCGTCGCTGGAGATCTGCAGGAGCTCCAGGACCTCGTCGATGCGCTCCTCCAGCTCCGTTCCGACCATGCCGTTCAACCTGCCCATCAGGCGCAGGGTCGTGCGGACGTTCCGCCCAGGGGCGAAGCTGGGGTTCTGAGGCATGTAGCCGATCTTGTTGCGGACGCTTCCCTCGAGCAGGGGCTGCCCTCCGATGAGAATCTCCCCCTTGTAATCGCGAATCAGTCCCACCACGCACTTCAGGGTGGTGGTCTTCCCGGCGCAGTTGGGCCCTATCAGCCCGAAGATCTCCCCTTTCGGCAGGTCCAGGTCCACATCCGCGACGGCATCCAGGTCACCATAGGATTTGCTCAAGCCTCGTATGCTAACTCCGCCGTCCATGTCGGAAGATAGTGACCCCCATCATATAGGATTATTTCCCTAAAATAGCTCAAAGGCGGCGGCGAGTGCGCCATTCACGGCGTCCGCCT
>CAYXFQ010000104.1:0-3454 GCA_964464345.1 uncultured Methanomassiliicoccales archaeon
GCTGGCGTATGATCTAGCACACGTCCAGATTGCGTATGATCGGTAATCATCGAGCTTGGTCCGGTCTCATCCTCCACGCCGGCGCTCTATACCTCTTCCCCGAAAGAGGGACCCTCCTCGGGTGCACGACTGCAATACTAAGCCAACCGCGTTGTTCACACGATGGCGAAGCTCCCGATTATCGAGGGGGTATATAACCCTTTTTACTCCATAATCGAGTCACAGTCCGATTAGCATCGAACTGCCCGATGCATACATCGAGCAACCCGGTTACTAATGGTCTGGTATATATAGTTTTACCCAGAAAGCCGTTCCAAGCGTCAGAAGCGGCCGAGGGGATCTCCCTCAACAGCCTGACGGGACAGCTCCCGGCACAACTACAAAATCCCATTGGGGGCCGTACTATATCAACTTAGCCCCTCAACCGTCCATCCGGGCTCAAAATCCCCTTTCCATAGATAGTAGTCTATTGGAGACTAAATACAAGGACGCCGTTAAAGAGACGATAACGATGCCGGAAGACAGGATTGTGGATCTGGAGAAGGCTCTGGCCTCTCATCCCTGCTACAACGAGGCGGCTCACCTCAACTTCGCGCGCATGCACCTGCCCGTGGCGCCGCGCTGTAACATTCAATGTAACTACTGCAACCGCAAATATGACTGCTGCAACGAGTCCCGCCCGGGAGTCACCAGCGAGGTTCTCAGCCCGCAGCAGGCCATAGCGAAGGTCCGCATGGTGAAAGAGAAGATACCCGAGCTCAGCGTTGTGGCCGTTGCTGGCCCCGGCGACCCCTTGGCCAACGAGGAGACCTTCGAGTCCCTGGAGTTGGTAGCCAAAGAGTACCCGGACATCACCCTCTGCCTCTCCACCAACGGACTGGCCCTGCCGGACCACGTTGACCGGCTCTGGGACCTGGGCATACGCTTCGTCACCGTCACCATCAACGCCATCGACCCCGAGGTCGCCAAGGACATCTACCAGTTCGTGAACTACGACGGCAGGAACCTGAAGGGCAGCGAGGCCGCCGAGACCCTGATCTCCCGCCAGCTGCTGGGCGTCGAGCGCTGCGTGCGCAAGGGAATGCTAGTGAAGATCAACATGGTCCTCATTCCCGGCATAAACGACCGGCACATCCCTGTCGCAGTCAAGAGGCTGAAGGAGATGGGAGTGTACATCGTCAACATTCTCCCCCTTATACCAGTAGAAGGGACGCGCTTCGAGAATCAGCGCGCTCCCACCGCCGCCGAGCGCCGCGAGCTGCAGGACCTCTGCGCCAACGACGTGAGGATGATGAGGCACTGCAAGCAGTGCCGGGCGGACGCCATCGGCCTGCTGGGCAAGGACCGCCAGGACGAGTTCGCCCACTGCGGCGCCTCCTGCGGTGATAAAGGGGGGCCCGACCCCATCGTTCCCCGCCGCACCCTGTCTCAGCTTGCGGTCGCATCCACCGACGGCGAGAGCGTCGACGGCGGCTTCGGCAACAGCCCCACATTCTACATCTACGGCAACCAGGACGGGAAGATCAGCTCCCTGGGCAAGGTCGAGCTGAACCTGGACGGGCCGGTCTACGGTGAGGAGCACCGGGACCGCCTGGAGGCCACGGTGAACGAGCTGGCAGTCAACGACGTCATCATCGTCAACGGCATCGGCGATAAGGCGATGGCTGACCTGTCCACCCGCGGCGTCAAGGTCCTGATATCCCACGGCAGCGTCGAGGAAGCCCTGCAGGAAGCCCTCGACAACTACCAGGCGTGAGGGGAGATGAGGCGCGCCTCCGACGCCTTGGTGGAGGCCCTCGTCTCTGAGGGGATAGACTGCGTCCACGGCATCCCCGGCGGGGAGACCATCCATCTGATGGACTCCATACTCCGCGCGGGACTGCGCTTCATCTGCTGCCGGGGAGAGAGCCCCGCCGCCTTCATGGCGCAGGGAGCCTCTCGCATACACGGCAGGCCGGAGGTCTGCCTGACCACTGTCGGCCCAGGGGCCAGCAGCGCTCACCTGGGCTGCGGCACCGCCCTCCTGGATCGGGTGCCCATGCTTCTCCTCACCGGCGACTTCGGCTCGCAGACGCTGTCTGAGCCCCATCGCCAGGGATTCGACCAGCAGGCCGCCTTCGCCGCCGTCAGCAAGAGCAGCCGCAGGATAGAGAGGCCGGAGGATGCCGCGCCCATGGTGCTGGCCGCCCTCCGGGAGTGCATGGAGGAGCCGCCGGGCCCGGTGCACCTCACCATCCCCATGGACGTCATGGGGCAGGAGGCTCCGGCATTCACCCCATCTGCATCACCATCATCATCCACATCTGTCAGCAACGAGCTTGATTCCGTCCGCGTGGCCCTGCTGGCCTCGAAGCGGCCGCTCATCATCAGCGGCCATGGCACCTTGCGCCGGAGGGCGGGCTCCGCCCTACGAGGCATGGCCAGGGCATGGGGGATCCCGGTCACCCACAGCTGGATGGGAGACGGGGCCATGCCCTGGGACGACCCGCTCAGCCTGCACCGCATCGGCCTCCCCGGCAACTTCGCCATTCCCGGCATGGGGGAGGCGGACCTCATACTCTGCGTCGGCCTGGACGTGGAGGAGCTGCACGTCGGCATCTGGGAGGCCTTCTCGGACATCCCCATCATGCATCTCAGCCACCGTGAGCAGCGGCTCTCGCCCCGTCATCCGCGGCAGACGCTTCTTCATGTGGATCTCCCCCGCGCACTGGAGCAGCTCACTGTCAACGCCGTGCCCAAGGAGAACTGGAGCGCTCCCCTGCGCTCTTCATTGGATGATTATCTCCACTCCCCTGCGCCAGCAGGGGTGAGCGGCATCCATCCCGTGGACGCCATGCGCATCATCCGCTCCAAGCTCGGGCCCGAGGACCGCGTTGTCTCCGACGTGGGCGCCCACATGCTCTGGCTAGCCGACCGCTACCCCAGCCAGATGGAGGGCGGCCTGGTGATCAGCAACGGCATGATACCGATGGGCATCGCCCTGCCCACTGCCCTGGGCATGAAGAGGGCGGAGCCGTTCCGGCGAGTGGTCGCGATCTGCGGTGACGGCGGCTTCCAGATGAGTATGGCGGAGCTCGGGACCGCCCTGCAGGAGGACCTGCCGGTGCTCTGCCTGATATGGAATGACTCCAGCCTGGGCCTTATAGGGCCCGGCATGAGATGGCCGACGGACGCTGCGGCGGCACCGAGCTCCAGGCCCCCGACTTCGCCGCTATCGCCCGCGCCTACGGGGCCGAGGGCTTCCGAGCCGATGACCCCGCCAGCCTGGAGAAGTCATTGGACCAGGCGCTGCGCTGCCAGGGGCCAGCCTTGGTCGAGATGCGCATAGACAGTGCTGACAACGCCGTGCTCTTCCAGGCCCCAGCACCCTAGAAAAGTTAAATACGGACCCTCCAATATCACGGGAGATGAGCGAGTCTGACTTCGATCTCGACTTCTTCCGGGACCATGGATT
>CAYXFQ010000105.1:0-3436 GCA_964464345.1 uncultured Methanomassiliicoccales archaeon
GTGTTTCTTCATCTGGTTCACTTTCCGCTCTCCCGAGGGATGGCCATCATATCGGCCCCCCTCCGGGATAATGGACGTCGATGCACTCCGCTTGTTATAACCTTGCCCCGCATCGCACCCGAGGAACGGAATTATATCCGTTGGCTCCCATCCTGGCTCCATGGCTGCCAGCCGCCAGAGCAGTTTGTCATCCTTCGCCAAGCCTGAGATCTATGTCCTGGACAGCGAGACCACCGGCCTCAAGGGCTATCCCTACGATCACGTGGTGGACATCGGAGTCTGCAAGGTCTCCCTTCAGGACGGGACTGTGGAGGAGATATACTCCAGCGTGGTGGGCCATGACGTCGACGCCTGGGACCAGGCCACTCGAGGGGCGTGGATTTTCGAGAACACCGACCTGACGCTGGAGGAGGTGGCCGCTGCCACTCCCGCCGCGGAGGTCGCTGAGAAGCTACGGGACATCCTGCGAGGCCAGTTCAGCACCAGCTTCAACGTCGACTTCGACTTCCGGAAGTTCCTCTTCCACCCGCCCTGGGAGCTGGAGCAGGTGATCAGCCTCACGCCCTGCATCATGCGGAAGGCCATGCCCATCTGCGCCATACCCGGCTACTACGGGGACTACAAGTTCCCCCGCCTCCAGGAGGCCTACGACATGATCGTCCCGGGCGACCCGGCGGGCATCCAGGGGAACCAGACTCACCGGGCCCTCTCCGACGCGGTAATGGCCTCCCACATCCTCATCCAGCTGGATCGGATGGGGAAGTACTAGGGCAGGCGATCCTCACTCCGCTTGGAAGTGAGAGAAGGACCTACAGTCATTTTCGCTGCGGCAGGAGTCGGCTCTAGCTCGTCTTCTCATCGAGGAGAAGCGCGGAGGCGCCACTCTTCCGGGAGGCCATCTTGCCCACCACCCAGCGGGTGAAGCCGTCCAGCCAGCGATTCCGTATGACGTGCAGGGTGACCGCCATCCACACCGCCACTATGCCGGCGAGGAAGATGTAGTCCACCGTGCGCAGCGTCACCACTCCCGCGATGTAGCGGACCTCCTCGAACTGGTAGGCGGCCCAGGTGAGGAGATAGAGCAGGAAGGCCAGCACGGTGGGGCGGATGTCGTTGTAGAGCTCCCCGTCCACCGAGAGGAAGCGGTAGTAGGGGGCGGCCAGGAAGATGAGGCTGATCCCCGCCAGGATGACGAAGATGAGCATCGCGTTGCGGGCCGCCAGCTCGGCGGAGCGCTGCAGCATGCTGGGCTCCACCGCACCGTCCAGGTCCAGGAAGTATCCGAAGGTGTCCAGCTGGTATTCGGTGAAGGGGATCTCGATGAATCCGTGCAGGACGCCCAGGTGGTAGGCGGAGTAGACCCCGAAGCCGAAGAGAGCGATCAGCACCGACGCCGGAATGGCGAAGCGTATGACCGAGGGCAGGACGCTGTCGTCTACCTTCTGGGGCTGAGACCAGACGGTCATCAGGAAGGCCACTATGCTCAGTGACAGGAAGGCGTAGAGCGAGGCGTTCGTGGGGAGCATGGGGATGTTCCCGAAGAACACGAACACCAGCAGTATCATGAAGACGAGGGTGAAGTTGCGGGCGAGGTAGAGGCGAAGGATGTCCTTCATGCCGCTGACCACTCTGCGACCCTCCACCAGCGCCTGCGGCAGGGCGGCGAAGTTGTCGCGGATGAGGACGATGTCGGCCACGCCACGGGCGGCGCTGCTGCCGCTCTCCAGGGCGACGCCGAGATTGGCCTTCTTCAGGGAGTGGACGTCGTTGACGCCGTCTCCGACCATGGCCACGTAGCGCCCCTCGTCCTGGAGGATGCCGATGACCTCCTCCTTCTGCTGCGGGCGCATGCGCCCGAAGATGCGGTGGTTGAGGACGGCCTCTATCTTGGCCTCCCCCTCCAGCGCGTCGAGGTCGACGCCGGAGATGGCGTCCAGGGGGCCGGGTATGTCGGCCTGGGTGGCGAGCGCCCTCACGGTCTGGGGGTCGTCGCCGGAGATGATCTTGATGTCCATGTTGTTCTTGAGGAAGACGTCGATGGTCTCCCGGCAGTCCGGGCGGACCTCGTCCGCCACGGAGATCAGGGCCACGGCCTTCAGGCGGTCCAGCGGGATGGGCTCCGTGTCGTTGAAGAGGGGGCCGTCCTTGACCTCGGCCAGCAGCAGGACTCGCAGGCCCTGGGAGGACATCTTGCGCACCCGGGACTTGAGGTCCAGGTCGTCCACCAGATGGGGGCCCAGTATGTCGTAGGCGCCCAGGTAGAGGATCTTGCGCTTGCCCTCGCTCTCTATGCGCACGGCGCTGTACTTGCGCTCAGAGGAGAACTGCAGCTCCTCGATCAGCTCGCAGGGAGCCTCCGGGAAGCGCTCCAGGATAGCCTCGATGGTCTTGTTGCGGGAGCCGGTGACGGTGGCGAAGTGGCGGAGGTCCATCTCCGCGTCCTTGCCATAGCGCATCAGCTCCTCGAAGACCAGGCGGTTGGTGGTGATGGTGCCGGTCTTGTCCATGCAGACGGTGTCCACGTGGCTCATGGACTCCACCGCATTGGAGCGCTGCACCAGGGCGCCGCTGTCCGCCATGCGCACCGCGCCCATGGCGTAGGCGATGACGATGAGCAGGAAGAGGGCGATGGGGACGATGTCCAGGATGATGACGGAGATGAGGGTGAACTCCTTCAGGGGCATGCCCGCCACCAGGGCGAGGATGACCAGCATGAGGAAGTACATTCCCGCCACGCCCATGAGGATCTTGATCAGGCCGTTGGTCTCAGTCTCCAGCGGCGTCTGCTTGACGTCGAACTGACGGGCCCCCTCCAGCATCTGGGAGGCGTAGCTGTCCTCGCCGAATGAGGTGACCTGGAAGTATCCCTTGCCGGTGACGCAGAAGGATCCGGAGTAGATGTCGTCCCCGGCCCGCTTCTTGACGGTGCTGGACTCTCCGGTGAGGAGAGACTCGTCCATCTCCAGGGATATGGCGTCGACCAGCTTGCCGTCCACCAGGGCCTGGTCTCCCGGGCCCAGGCGGATGATGTCATCCTTGACGATCTCCTGCGGCAGGAGCTCCACCTCCTCCCCGTCCCGGACGGCTATGGCCCGGGGGCGGTAGAGGAGCGCGATGCGGTCCAGGCGGCGCTTGGCCTTGATCTCCTGGGTGGTGCCCACCAAGACGTTGAAGACCACGATACCGGACGCTGCCAGCGCCTGCAGGGGCTCGTCCAGGGCGATGAGGACGGCGCCGAGGCCGAAGAGCACCATGTTGAACCAGTTGAGAAGGTTGCCACGGATGATCTCCCAATAGGTGCGGCTGACGCTCGGGGGCACTACGTTCACCTCGCCCCGAAGCTCGCGCTCCTTCACCTCTGCCGACGTGAGCCCAGCTGGGTTTTCCATCATTTCCCGTTAAGCGTGGGAGGGTTAAATATCATTTCCCTCCAGTC
>CAYXFQ010000106.1:0-3396 GCA_964464345.1 uncultured Methanomassiliicoccales archaeon
GAGGCCGATGCCGATGGACGAGTCGTTGAGGGCGGGGGCGAAGATGGGCACGTTGTGCAGGTAGGCGTTGCGGAGTATGGAGTCCTCGTCGTCCAGCTTGGAGCCCAGATAGCTCAGGAACTCCCGGGAGGAGTGGGGGCGAGCCTCCATCTCCTCCGCCAGGCGGCCGATCTGCTCGTCAACCTCGCGGAACTTCTCCTCATCCACGATGGTGTCGTAGATGCGGTCCAGGAAAAGCTCCCTCAGACCCACGTCATCGATGCTCGGCGAGCACTTCCAGTGCTTGTAGCCCATGGCCTGGTAGAAGTCCTGGTAGGGGATGGCGCCGATGGTGACGATGACGTCCACCACGCCGGTCTTGATGAGATCGCTGATGATCTTCCTCATTCCCCCGGCGATCAGGGCTCCGGAGAGGCCCAGTATGACTGTGGGCCGGGAGGGGTCCTGCAGGGCGTTCTCGAGGGCGCTGGCGCAGGTTGCCACCGCGCGGCTCTGTATGGAGCTGTCCTTGTAGGCCTCGACGAGTTCAACGACGGAAAGCGCACGATCGAGGTCGATGGCTTTCACTGGGTCCTTCAACACCTGGTCTCTTCTCATTTCTCATCTCCGATGTCTATTCAGGGATCGGCTTCATTGGACGGCCGCGATAGTCCTCTGATGGCATGCATGTCACCGTCTAGGAAGATGTCCAGGTCTGGATGCTCCGATTGGATCTCCTCGATTTTGCGGAAGATCTCGGAGAGGGTCAAATCACTGTCCCTCACATCGATAAATATCTCATCCATGAAAAAACTCCCCTGGACATCCGCTTGATTGAAGTGGCCGTATTTATGGGTTTAGCACCTGCCAGTCACTTTGCTGGGCAATATGGTATATATATTCTGTAGCGCCATCGGAACGCAGTGCCAGCTGGTGAGAGGGGGAGTAAAAACGAAAAACACCACACTCCTGGATTTTGAGGAAGAGCGCCCCCCGGCGCCCTCTGATTCCGACCGGGAAGGCCAGGGCCTGTTGCCCGAGGAGTTCCGAGCGGAACTTCAGAGCCGCTACGGGACCCCGGACACGCGTGACGCCTCCCTCCGCAAGCAGGTGAACTCCATCGTCCTGGGCTATCTGGATTCGATGCGCGAGGGCGATGACGGGGATGGTAAAGATGACTGAGAACGGTGAGTCGGGCAGGGATGACTACAAGAGCTCCCTCAAGGACTGGCTGATGGGGGACGACCGCGGCCTGGTCTCCTGGATCACCCGGGACGCCAGCTACGGCGATGAGGAGGAGTTGGAAGAGCTCTTCGCCGCCCGCAAGCGCATAATGCAGCTGGAGGACGACCTGGCCATGCTGAAGCGGCAGCTTCACACCACCCGCGAGGACCCCGGCGTTCGCAACATCGACGAGATCCTCGCCCAGCGGCCGGTGATGCGCAACTACGTCGACCGCTACCAGTCTCAGCTGGACACCCTCGCCGACCGGGTCCGGGAGACCGTGGCCAGTGCCCCCAGCGAGATTCGCAATTTTGTTGACATCTACGAGATGCTGAACCGCAACTCCCAGATACTCCGCGACATCCTCAGCGGCATACGGGACAAGCCTGAGCAGCTGGACGAGTACGCCGAGGTCCTGAAGAAGCGCAGCGGGGAGATGAACGACACCTTCCTCTCTGCCAGCGCCCGCATCGAGGAGATTCAGGGCATGATGGAGAAGTACCGGCTGCAGAGGGAGTTCTCCGCCGAGTCCGGCAGCGGCCTGGACGAGGCTGGCGCCGCCGAGCTGGTCGTGCTCAAGAATGACAACGAGCGCCTGAACCGGCTCCTCCAGCAGAGGGACGAGGAGTCGGAGAAGATGCGCTCCCTGCTCCGCTACAAGGAGGAGGAGCTGGCTCGCCAGGAGGAGGACCTGATCTATCGGGAGCGCCTCCTGGAGGAGTCCAAGACGAAGTTCGACGCCGAGTGGAAGGACCTGGAGGGCCTGGACGCGGTGGCCATGGAGAAGCGCCTCGAGCACCTGCGCAAGGAGGAGGAGATGATCCAGAAGGAGAAGTATCTCGGCCACAAGATGGAGGAGCTCCGCAACATGGAGCTGGGCCTCATCGGCGACGAGATCGAGCTCCGGGAGGAGGAGCGCCGCAAGGAGTTGGCCATCAGCAAGGTCCACACCGGCAACCAGCGCTTCAACGATCTGCTCCTGGGCGGATTCCCCTTCGGCACCAACATCATGCTGCACGGGCCCGCCTTCGTCGGGAAGGAGATCCTGCTCAACGAGTTCATGGCCGAGGGCCTGAAGAAGGGCGTGCCGGTGATCTGGGTGATAACCGACCGGACCATCCGCGACGTCCGCATCGCCATGGAGTACGTCCTGCCGGGCTACGGCGAGTACGAGAACCTGGGCCTGGTGAAGTACGTCGACTGTTACTCTCGGACCATAGGCATGCCGGGAGGGGACGCCAACGCCGTCTACCTCGACAGCCCCGCCGACCACGCCGGCCTGACCAAGGCCGTGGACGATCTGGCGGACGCCTATCTGAAGGACCACGAGTACTACCGCCTGGGCTTCCAGTCGCTGTCCTCATTCGTGGCCTACTCCGACAGCACCACCGCCTTCCGCTTCCTGAGCCCCTTCACCGGCAAGCGCCGGGGATCCAAGGCGGTCTGCCTCTATCTTCTCGAGAGGGGCATGCACAGCGAGCAGGACATCCGCATGCTGTCGATGATCATGGACGGCGTGGTAGACTTCCACGTGGATCAGATGCGCACCTTCCTCACCGTCACGGGAGTGGGCGACGTCCAGACCCGTGGGGACGTGCGCTACACTTGGTCCAATCACGGCCTCAGCATAGGGTCCTTCACCCTGGATCACATCCGCTGACCTTTTTCAGGCCACCTCTACCCCGCTGGACGGGGGAGGGGGCTCCTGCAGGTTGACCCGCGGCAGGGGGAAGGGCGGCGGGAGCTTCACCTCCCGCGAGAGAATGAGGGCGGTGGTGAGGCAGGCGGAGACCGCGGCGTTGTGAACCATGGTGGCATGGGGAGCCTCGATGCGCCCATTGTCCAGCCACTGATCGATCACCGCGTGGGCCCCGTTGCAGAAGTACATGTCGCCCTCGATGTTTATGAACCCGAGGTTGGAGTAGTCGATACTGAAGCGGAAGGAGAGCATGCCCCGGTCGTCCTCCAGATGCTGCATGCGCACGATGACACTGCTCTGGTCAATGCGTATGCCCTGGGCACGGGCGCTGCCGACCTGGAAGCGCTTGGCCTCCGTGGCAGTCAGGTCCACCCTCTCGATCTCCAGCGCCATGGCGCCGTTATCGATGGTGGCGTATAATATGATTTAGAGAAAAGGATGGTGCCGCGAGCCGGGCTCGAACCAGCGACTTCAAGATCTTCAGTCTTGCACTC
>CAYXFQ010000107.1:0-3270 GCA_964464345.1 uncultured Methanomassiliicoccales archaeon
GACGGCGCAGCAGGGAGCGGGCGATCTTGCCGGCGTCCCCCTCCGCCTCCAGGAGGGCGCAGAGCACCTGGGCGTCATTCTTGAGATGGAGGTTCTCGCGCACCTCCGGCTCGGCGAGCTCGAGAGCCTTGCAGAGCATCATCTCGGCGATGCGGACGGTGCGATGATAGTAGATCGAGGTGTACATCAGCGCGCGGGCGACCATCATGCCCTCGGCGGCCACTATGCCGCCCTGGGTGACCACCAGGTTCCCGTGATGCACGCCGATGGTGCTCAGCAGCCTCTCCGCATCGATGCTGCCGTGGGCGACGCCGGTGTAGTGGGCGTCCCGCTGCAGGTAGTCCATCTGGTCGGCGTCCACCGGACCGTGTATCATCTGATTCAAGTGTCGCTGCCGTCCGAAGAAGGCTTGACCCTGGTCCTGGAGCAGGCTCTGCTGCTCCCATGGCAGGGCCCCCTGCGGGGAGGATATGATGTCCTTGACCTGATGGGGGGAGATTCCATGCGCCTCCAGGAGCTCGGCGATGCTCCCCTGCTCCCCCTCCAGCTCCAGGTCTCTGGGCAGCTGGTTGGGCTGGGAGCCGTCGAGTATGGCGCAGCCCATCTCCATGTGCCCCAGGCCGCTCTGGATCTCCAGGATCTCCTCCAAGGTGTGGGAGAAGGCGGGATGGCCGATGTCGTGGAGCAGGGCCGCCGCCTTCACCGCGTCGGCCTCCTCGCGGGGCAGGTCCAATGAGCGAGCCATCCGGTCGCTGAGATGATAGGTGCCCAGGCTGTGCTCCAGCCGGGTGTGGTTGGCGCCGGGGAAGACCAGGTTGGCCAGGCCGAGCTGCTTCACGTTGAGCAGCCGCTGGACCTCATGCCTCTGGAGGAGCTTCAGAAAGACTCCGTCCACCCTGATGCCGCCGTGCACGGGGTCGTGCACTGTCTTCTTCTCAGTCACGTCCGGGAAGATGAGCTGGCGCCTATTTATGGCTGTCCGGCTCAGAAGCTCTCCTGGATGCGCTCGCGCTGGATGCGTATGCCGGCGGGGCTGACGATGGCCATGTCCTTGCCCACGACCACCATGTCGCCACCGCAGTCGGTGGCCACGCTCTTGAGCTCGGCCAGGATGGTGGAGACCGCATCCTTGTTGCTGATCACGAAGGAGAAGTCCACGAAGATTATGCAGCCGTCGTAGACCTGGCGGCTGATCTCGGTCAGGTCCTCGAAGCGCCTGACGTCAGCGACCTTGATCATCTCCTTGCCGACGACGTCCTCCGGGCCGTCGATGAGGCTCAGGTCTATGAAGCGGTTGGGCTCCACCGTGCGGGAGCCCTCCCAACGAGAGGAAACGCTCTTCCTTGCCATATGCATCCCAGGCAAAGATGAGCCTTGGCCGTTAAAAGCTTACCTAGTTCTCCTCGTGCTTCCAGAGACGGTCCCCGAAGTGCTGGATGCTCAGCACCCCCTTTCCGGACTGGGAGGCCACCAGCTCCTCTCCGGACATGAGGCTTCGACCCACTGCCAGAGGGACCTTGTTGCGGATGTCCCGTATGAAGACCATGTCTCCCTCGGCGATCTCCGGGTCCGCCTCCACGATGCCGGGAGTCATGATGTCGGCGCCGTTGGTCACGAAGGGGACCGCGCCCATGTCCACTGTCACGTAGCGCTTCTCGGGGCGGTAGTGGAGAGCACCGCGCACGCTCAGGAAGGGCTCCCCCTCGATGAGCAGCCCGAGTATGCTCCCGTTGATGAAGAGCAGATCATAGTCGCTGCTGTCGGCCATGTCCACGGCGTCCCCGTCGACGATGAAGGGATTTCCGAATATGGATTCGAAGCTCTCCGCGATCTGTTTGACCTCTCTGTTTCGCAGCCTTCTCCTCTTTCTGATTCTTATTCCTGACATTTCCTCCCGTCCATCGTGAAGATGGTATAGAATCTTTTTTCCTCCCCGCCCTGCAAGGTTTTATTAGCCCGCTTGCGCCTCATATGAGATTGATGTCCGCCGGGTCCGCGATGATAAGAGTGCTGCTAGTGGCCCTCAACCTGAGCATAGTGGGCATAGTCGCGCTGAGCGCGGTGACCCTTGCGTCGGATTTCCAGGTGGATTTTGACGAGGAGGACGTCGATTTTGGATTTGATGAGAATGGGATCCTGCTCAATCTGCCCATAGGCATCAAGTTCGGCGGATATTGGGACATCGAGGGCTTCTACTACCGCCTCGCCCTGCTGGATGAGGACCACAACCTCATCGCCGGGGACGGGGGGGACGACATCACCCTTAAGCATGATCAGATGAACAACCTCAACATCCGGGCGGAGCTGTCCATGGACGACCTCATGGACCACCTGGGTGAGGAGCTCTTTCTGACCGGCGTCACCGTCTATCTCACGGTGGAGCTGGGTGCCCGCTACATGGCCGACCTCTTCCAGTTCGACTTGGACCTGGATCTCAAGGTCTCGCTCGATCCCATGCTCAAGGAGTACGGCGTCAGCGACTTCAGCTACGCCGCTGGCAAGATCACCTTCCAGCTTGACCACGAGACCTCGGACATGTTCGGGGACATGGTGCTGGAGATGGGCGCGAAGATACTCAGCGACAATTACGAGCTGGGCTTCGACACCTTTGACGTGGACTTCTCCCACGACCACACGATAGTGGAGATCAGCGTCAACGAGAACGACATGCAGAGCGCCATAATCGCCGAAGAGATGATCGTGGCCAAGGTGGGACTCATGGAGGGCAGCGAGCTCGGCCCGCATGTCACCATCAACCTCTTCCAGCTTCAGAGCCTCGTGTACAACGCGTATGGTGACCCCACCGAGCTGAGGGTGGATATCGTCATGAAGACCTTCTCCGCCATCCCCGGCAGCATTGAGATCATGGGCGAGATCTTCGGAGATAACCCGACCCCCACTAGCATCGCCGGCCCGATCAGCATCAACTTGAATACCACAGACAGCGGAACCTTGGTCTTCACCATCAACCCGTTGGACTACTCGCAGGGAGATTTCACCCTGACGCTTTCGATGGCGATGCACGGCCTGACCTGGGAGATAACTAAGACCGGAGGAGTTCCTCCTTGAGGAGATGATGGCATGAGCGACTTCTCACTCAAGAACGGAAGCTTCGGAGGGGGGCTTGTGGGAATGCTGTCCGCAGCCCTCGTGTTCCTCGTCATCCCGGCCTCCCTAGCCACGCTAGGCCTGCACATCTTCGACCTGGCGATTGCAGACATAGCTGCCGGTGCGGAGTTCGCCCTCGACCTCGACACCGCTGTCGCCCTG
>CAYXFQ010000108.1:0-3154 GCA_964464345.1 uncultured Methanomassiliicoccales archaeon
GACATGGTCCGCAGCGACGTCGGGCAGGGTGAGGAGCGAGACGGGGTTGATGCTCACTTTCCGGTCAAGCTCCTCCCATTCGTTGCCGTGGACCAGGTACTGTCCACGGGAGCTGTGGAGCAAGACCCGTCGCCCGTCATTGCCCAGGAGGTGGGCGAGGAGGTGGGCGCTGCTGGTCTTGGCCTTGGTCCCGGTGAGCTCGATGCGATGGGGCCCGGCCGAGGGCATGAACTCACCCACCATCTGGTGGAAGGTCCGCCTGTCGCTGTAGCTCGCCCCGTTAAGGAAGCTGTCGGGGCAGTGCGCGGGCGAGACGAGAAGGTCGTAGTGCCCGGGCGGGACCTCCTCTCCCACCCAGGCGCCAAGGGAGCGCAGCTCCTCTTTCCGGCTCTCGCTTCCCACGCGATAGACGTCAACGGAGGTGACGTCATGGCCCTCCTGGAGGAGCCTCTCTACGAGGATGTCCCCTCCGTGGATGAAGTCCAGGACCAAGGTGCGCATTCTATCACTGCAGGGACTCGATCCTGTCAGAGATTATGTCGGCTATGCGCGGGTCGTCGCCTACAGCGGTGCCGTAGCGTACCTCGATCTCCTTGCCGTCGATGACAGCCTTGCCGCCAGCGCTGTTCTCGGGGATGCCGAGCTTGCGGGGGACGTCGCGGGTGAGGTGGACGCCGTTGGCGATGAACACAGGCATGGCGTAGACGGTGCTGAAGCCGTCCGCGACAACTTCCTGCAGAGCCTCGCCTGCCAGGGGCTGGGTCTGCTCGTTGTAGCCGATGTAAACGTTTTTGTAACCCTTCTTGCGAAGGTTATCTGCCTGGGTCTCGAGGACCTGGCGGTTGTAATCGAGCTTGGATCCGTGCCCGATGAGCAGGACCGCGTAGTCTTGTGTGTCGCTAGACATAGTAACACGAATGTAAGCATATGTAATAATACTTCCCCCCAGAGGGGGTCAGCATAGGAGTTAGATGAGCTCTTTCAGAGCCCTGAGAAGGGCCTCGAAATCAGCCTCCGTGGAGGTGAGGTCGAAGCAGATTCCCTGGGCCCTGAGCTCGACGGCGGTGGGTTCACCGATGGCCCCTATTCTGACGCCCTCCAGATGGTCCTTCAACCACTCTTCTCCCTTGATTCCGCGGACCGAGTCCAGGAAGTAGCGGGAGGTGAGCGCAGAGGTTAGGGCGAGGGCTCCAAGTCCATGCTCGGACCAGTGCTCCAGGAGCTCCCTCATCTCGGGAGAGTCGAGCACCGGCTCGCTTCCGTAGATTCGCATCTCGTCCACCAGGGCGCCGGCCTCGATCAGCCCCTCGCGGAGCAATGCCGTCCCCTTCTTAGAGCGGACCAAGGTCACCGGTCTCCCGGAGAGCCGTCCTCCGAAGTCGTCCACCAAGCCGCGGGAGGAGTGCTCGGAGGGAAGCTCATCCGCCGGCAGTCCCGCCCCCTCCATGGCCCGGGCGGTGCCGGGCCCGATGGCGTAGAGATCCCTCTCCCGCAGAGAGGACCTCAGAAGCTCCTTGCCCTTTCCCTCTCCCAGAAAGAAGCGCAGGGCGAGGGCGGTTGTGAATATCACTGCCGACTCCACATTGTCCAGGACTCGCCGGCGCAGAGGATCGAGCTCGCTCTCCGGCAGGGGCAGGATCTCCATGGAGGGGACTCCAAATGCCCTCAATCCAAGACTCTCGGCCAGAAGGACGGACTCCTCCAGGATGTGCCGGGGGCGGGCGAAGGCCACGCTCGGCCTCATCTCACTCCTCCAGGAGAGATGCACAGCCGCCGATGACTATTATGCCGGGGGCCTTGAGGCCTCTTCCCAGCACAGTCTCCGATAAGGTTCCCAACGTGCATCCGGCCGACTCCTGCCTGTCGGAGGCACCGTTGACGATGACTGCCACCGGAGTCTCCGGGGCAAGGCCGCCCTCCATGAGGTCGGCGGCGATGCGGGCGTGGTTGCCCATGCCCATGAGTATGACGATGGTTCCCCCGAGCGTGGCCATGGCCTTCCAGTCCAGGCGGTCCTTCTCGCGGTCCGCCCTCTCGTGTCCCGTGACGATGGTCACATGGGAGGCGAAGTCGCGGTGGGTGATCGGCACTCCGCAGAGCTCCGGCACCGCTATGGATGACGACACTCCGGGTACGACCTCCACCTCCACGCCCCTCTCCCTCAGGTAGGCGGCCTCCTCCGCGCCGCGGCCGAAGAGGAAGGGGTCTCCCCCCTTCAGCCGGACGATCAGGCCGCCCTCCTGGGCCTTGGCGTAGAGGAGCTCGTTGATGGAGTCCTGGCTGTAGGGGTGGTTCCCTCCCCTCTTGCCCACGTCGATGATCTCCGCCTCGGGGCAGTTGTCCAGCAGGCGAGGGTCCAGGAGGGCGTCGTGTATCACGATGTCCGCCGCCTGGAGCTTGCTCAGCCCCCGCACGGTGATGAGGTCCGGATGGCCGGGCCCCGCACCAACGAGGACGACGCGGCCCATGCTCATGGGACCGCCTCCCGCAAGTGCTCGATGACTTCGTTCAATTCGCTGTTGTAATCCATGGGAAGGGGGCCGTCAAAGCTGCGGGTGATGCCGCTCTCAGGGTGGATGGCGTGGGCCCGCAGGCGGAAGCCGTCTCCCTCCAGCGTGGCGTGCACCCCCAGCGGCGCGGAGCATCCGGCCTTCAGCCTGCGTAGCACCTCTCTCTCCAGATGGACGCAGAGGCTGCTGTCGCGGTGGTCGAGGGACTTCAGAACCTCCAGAGTCTCAGCGTCATCCGCGCGGCAGGCGATGGCGATGGCGCCCTGGCCGGCGGCGGGTATGAAGTCGTCGATGGGGAGCTCCTGTCTCTTCGGAGTGAGGCCGAGCCTCTCGATGCCGGCCTGGGCGAGAACTATGGCGTCGTAGTCCCCGGCCTCCAGCTTGGATATCCTGGTCTCCACGTTCCCCCGTATGGGGAGAAGCTCCAGGTCCGGGCGCATCCTGCTCAGCAATGCTCCCCTCCGCACGCTGGAGCTGCCTATCCTCGCTCCCTTCGGCAGGGAGTCGAGCGGGCCGGGAAGCAGGGCGTCGGCGGGATTCGCCCGGGGGAGGACGGCGCCGATGACGGTTCCCTCGCTGGGAGCGGCCAGCATGTCCTTCAGGGAGTTGACGCTGACGTCGATCTCCCCGGAGAGCAGCTGGCT
>CAYXFQ010000109.1:0-3090 GCA_964464345.1 uncultured Methanomassiliicoccales archaeon
GTCTATCTCCAGCTCGTCACCCTCCTCGGCGTCCAGCTTGCACTCCACCAGAGGCAGGCCGATGTTGATGGCGTTGCGATAGAAGATGCGGGCGAAGGACTCCGCCACCACGCAGGAGACACCGGCCTGCAGCAGCGCCCGCGGGGCGTGCTCGCGGCTGGAGCCGCAGCCGAAGTTCTTGCCGGCGAGGATGATGTCCCCCTCCTTCATGTCCCCGGCCAAGCCGGGGCGAACCTTCTCAAACACATACTCGTCCATTTTGTCCAGAAGCTCGGCCAGCAGGCGCTCGGCCGGGATGATCTGGTCCGTGTCCACGTGGTCGCCGAAGCGCCAGGCCCTTCCCTTGATCTTGTCCATTAGCATCACCTCAGAGGTCCTCTGGCCGAACGATGCGACCGGCCACGGCGCTGGCGGCGACTACCGCCGGCCCGGCGAGGTAGACCTCGGAGCCCTTGTGGCCCATGCGGCCTATGAAGTTGCGATTGGTGGAGGAGACGCAGCGCTCCCCCTCTGCCAGTATTCCCATGTGCCCGCCCAGGCAGGCGCCGCAGGTGGGGCCGGATATGAAGGCCCCGGCGTCCATGAAGATCTGCATCAGCCCCTCGTCCAGCATCTGCCGCTGCACGCGGGGGCTGGCGGGGACCACCAGGAAGCGCACGTCCGGGTGGACCTGCCTCCCCTTGATGATCTCGGCGGCGATGCGCATGTCCTCGATGCGCCCGTTGGTGCAGGAGCCCAGATAGGCCTGGTCGATGGTGACGTCAGCCTCCCGGACCGGCCTGCCGTTCTCCGGCAGGTGAGGGTAGGCGACCATCGGCTCCAGCTCCGAGAGGTCGTAGTGGAGCACCTGGGAGTACTCCGCGCCCTCGTCGGCCTCCACTGCCTGGAACTCGCCCTTGACGGTATCCCGGATGTGCTCCAGGGTCAGGTCGTCGCAGGGGAAGAGCCCGGCCTTGCCGCCGGCCTCGATGGCCATGTTGGCGATGGTGAGGCGGTCGGCCACAGGCACGTTGGCCACACCGGGCCCGGCGAACTCGAAGGCCTTGTAGGTGGCCCCGTCCACGCCGATGTCGGTTATGAAGCGGATGATGAGGTCCTTTCCTCCCACATCCTTGGGGAAGGAGCCAGTGAGCTCCACGCGTATGCTCTCCGGGACCCGGAACCACAGCTTCCCAGTGGCGAAGGCCGCGGCGGCCTCGCTGGAGCCCACCCCGGTGGAGAAGGCTCCCAGCCCGCCGTAGGTGCAGGTGTGGGAGTCGGCGCCGATTATCAGCCGACCGGGAGCGGCGAAGCCCTCGTCGATCATGAGCTGGTGGCAGACGCCGGTGCGCCCCACCTCGAAGTAGTTGTCGATATCATGGCGGCGGGCGAACTCCCGCATCTCCTTGGCCTGCTCAGCGGAGGCGATGTCCTTGTTGGGGACGTAGTGGTCGGGAATGAGCACTATGCGATCCCTCTGGGGCTCCATCTCCAAGGACTCGAACTCCCGGAAGGCGATGGGGCCAGTGACGTCGTTGACCATCACGTAGTCCAACTCGGCCTCCACGATCTGTCCGGCGCGGGCATCCACGCCCGACTTGTTGGAGAGGATCTTCTCCGCTATGGTTTTGGGTCTGTTCAATTACGGTCCTCCTTGATCCGATGATAGTTTCTGTTGATGGCGTTCATGGTGGCCTCGACGCTGGTCTGGACTATGTCCGAGCCGATGCCCTTGCCAACCGACATCCTGCCGCCGTCGGAGCTGTCCTTGATGATCACCGTGACCTCGGCGAGCGAGCCGCTCCCGCCGGTGATGGCGCTGAGGCGGTACTCCTCCAGGACTATGCTCTCGTTCACGGCGCCGCGGATGGCGTTGATGGCGGCGTCCACAGGACCTATTCCGATCATGGAGCAGGTGTTGGAGCTGCCGTCCTCCATCTCCACCGTGACGGTGGCAGTGGGGGTGATCCCCTTGCCAGTGAATACGGCGAACTCATTCAGCTTTATTATGTCTTGGCGGTCCCCGCGGGCCATTATGTGGTCGGCGAGGGCCACGAGCTCGGCGTCGTCGACCTCCTTGCCGCTCTCCGCCAGCTCCTTCACCCTGGCGACCAGGGAGGGGATCATCGACTCGTCGAACTCGATGCGGAGCTCCTCCAGCTTGTCCCGCACCGAGTGGGCGCCGGAGTGCTTGCCCAGCACTATCTGGCGGTTGACGCCGACCAGCTCGGGCAGGAAGGCCTCGTAGGTGGAGGCGTTGGCGAGCACTCCGTGCACATGGATGCCGGACTCGTGGGCGAAGGCGTTCTTGCCCACGATGGGCTTGATGTTCGGCAGGGGGTAGCCGGTGAGGCGGGATACCGTCCGGCTGACGCTGCCGATCTTGGAGAGGTCCACCGCCTCCACGCCGAAGTAGGCGAAGAGCCCCATGGCCACCTCCTCCAGGGCGGCGTTGCCGCTCCTCTCCCCCAGGCCGTTCACGCAGACGTGGACCTGCCTGGCACCCGCCTTGACGGCAGCCAGGGAGTTGGCTACCGCCAGGCCGAAGTCGTTGTGGCAGTGCACCGAGATGGGGACCTCGGTGACCTTGACCAGCTCCCCGATCAGGTACTCCATGGCCGCGGGGGAGATCACGCCCACGGTGTCAGGCACGTTGATGGCATTCGCCCCGGCCTCCTGGGCAGCGATGTGCATCTCCTTCAGGAAGTCGATGTCGGTGCGGGTGGCGTCCTCGCAGGAGAACTCCACCTCCAGACCGTGGGAGCGGGCGTACTCGATGGCGTCCACCGCTCGGGCCTTGACCTCCTCCCGGGACATCTTGAGCTTGTGCTTCAGGTGGATGTCGGAGGTGGCCAGGAAGGTGTGCACGTAGTCCACGCCACAGTCGATGGCGGCATCGATGTCCTTGGGAACCGAGCGGGCCAGCCCGCAGACCCGGGAGTCCAGGCCCAGCTGAGCGATGCTGCGCACCGCCTCCCTCTCGCCCTCGCTGATGGCGGGGAATCCCACCTCGATCACATGCACCCCCATCTCGTCCAGGGCCTCCGCTATGCGGACCTTGTCCTGGATCGATAGGGCTATGCCAGGAGTCTGCTCGCCATCCCTGAGCGT
>CAYXFQ010000110.1:0-2973 GCA_964464345.1 uncultured Methanomassiliicoccales archaeon
ACATCAGGGCCGGGGGCAGCTCGATCTGCTCCGCGATGCTGGTGTACTCCTCGAAGCGCCCGTACTTGGGGTTGGCGGCCGCCAGCAGGGAGCAGCGGCACTGCAGGGTGGCGGTGATTCCCGCCTTGGCCACGGAGATCCTCTGGGACTCCATGGCCTCGTGCAGGGAGGAGCGGTCCTGGGTGGACATCTTGTCCAGCTCGTCAATGCAGGCCAGACCCTTGTCCGCGAGGACCAGGGCACCGGCCTCCAAGGTCCATCTGCCGTCGCCGAAGTCGTCCTTGACCGCGGCGGCGGTGTTGTGGACGGTGAAGCCGTTGGCCAGGAAGGCGTGCTCATGCTCCACCGTCAGGTCGTAGACGTAGGGCGGGAGATTCTCCTCCAGGCGGTTCACGGCGCAGACGTTGCCCCAGCGGATGGGGAACATAGTGGGGCCGCAGGGGTCGTACATCACGGTCTGATCCCCGACCTCGATGTCGATGGACTTGGTCCAGTCGATGCAGGAGCCCTTCTTGGCCATGATGGGAGTCTCAGGTGTCAGGATTAAGCTGGGGCCCTCCTCGATGACGATCTCCACAAGAAATGGAGGGGTCTTTATCTTCCACACCGCGCTGACCTCGCAGCTGCGGACGCGCTGCATGGAGAGGGTCATTATCCTGTTGCCGGAGACCTTCTGGCACCAGACGCCGGGCTCCACCTCCTCCGGGTCCTCCAAGCGTGGCTCCACGAAGTCCACGATGGGCATCTCCCCCTCGTCGGTGCTGATCATGGTCTCCGGGGCGACGCAGAGACCGGCGGCGGAGGCGGACTTTCCGGAAGCGTAGATTCCACGGGGAGCGAGGCTGCTCATGTAGCGGAGCAGCTGGCTGTTGTGGGAGACGATGCCGTTGCCGACGTAGTTGTGGCTGTCCTCGACCTCCAGGTCGTAGACCCACTCGGGGGCGGGCAGCTCCTCCTTCTCAGCGAGGGGGCTCCATTTGATTGAGAAGCCGGACACGGTGGCCAGCTCGGTTCCCATCTCGATCTCCGCGGCGGCCTTCCAGCCCTCCCTGGTCATCAGGGGGTGGGTGGGGGTGACCTCCAGCTCACGCCCGGAGGCGGTCTGCATGCGGAGCATGTGGGAGGGCGCCTCGCGGCGCCAGGCGCGCAGGGTGCGGCCGCGGCGGAGCTTGCCGCCCTTGCCGAGGGTAAGGATCTCCCTCTCCAGGGGAGCGTGCACCCCATCGTCCACCGGCTCGGAGCCGTTCTCCAGGGCCTCGTCCACCAGCTCGCCGATGGTGGCGAGCTCACCGCCCCATAGGGTCACATGGGTATCGGCGGCCACGCACTTGGCGACACCGGGGTCGCCGATCATGAGGATGTGTATGTCGCCCCGGATCTTGGTGCCGTCGTCCATGTCCTTGGAGCAGCCTCCGAAGAGCTGCAGGGCGATGGCCTTCTTCTCCATCTCCAATCCATAGATGGTGGGAGACACGGAGCGCACGACGTTCTGGAATAGTTCAGGGTCGCGGGAGGCCTCGAGTATCATCTGCTCGTCCTCCTCGGTGATCTGGATCTCGTCGTACTCGTGCTGGGCGAACTCCATGGAGTGCACGTCCAGATGGATGTCAAAGATGGAGGACTTGTCCCTCCCTCCCTTCTGCACGGAGCGGAGCACGCCGTTGAGGGTGATGCGGTTACCGGGAGATATCTGGCCGGCGATGTCGTCCTCCAGGAAGCCGGTCAGGCGCTCGGGCTGAGCGCCGCCGCGGAGCCCTTCGGGGCTCTCCTGCACCTCGATCTTCTGAGTGTCTATGAAGATGCTGTTCTCCTGGTCCAGTATGAAGCGGGTGGCGGTCTTGTTGCAGCTCCCCTCCGGGTTGCTGCACATCATGGGCTCCTTGAAGGCCATGCCGTCCTGCTCCTCCCAGATCTCCGCGTCGCAGCGGGCGCAGTGGAAGAGGCCGTGCACCATGCGCGGCCGGACCTCAGTGGCCTTGCGCACGAGTCCTTCCACGGCGATGAGCTTGCCGAGGTGCTTGGAGCGGAGGTTGCGTATGTCCACGCGGGAGTCGCGGGGGAGACCGCGGATACGGATGTTGACGTCGTGGGCGACGCTGCCGGGAGGCATGAGCCCCTTGACGGCCCGACGGCCGACGCTGAGGGACGAGTCCGGTCGCTCGGTGACGTACATGGCCCAGTCGGGGTCGTAGCGGTCCATGTCCCCGTACTCTATGCTCAGGCTCTTCCGGTCCGGGTACCCATCGGCGATCATGAGTATCTCGAGTTTATAGGAGGCGGAGGAAAGGAAGTCCTCCCACTTGGCCAACAGGTCGGCCTCACTGTAGTTTGCTGACAGTCGTCTCACATCCTCTGCGCGTGCGTTGGCAAGAGTGGCGGAGGGATTGATAATGATATCGAACTGGTTTTGCTGGACTTGGGAGGAGCTTGCTGGACGTCCCTATGGATCGGGAAGGAAGTCGGTCTGGATCTGCAGTATCTCGGCGCTGTCACTGGCTCTTGAGTAGCAGTCCAGGATCTCGCCGTTCAGGCGGAGGAACTCCTCCCCCCAGCGGAACTTGGCGAGGATCTGATCAGCTTGCTCCCGCTCGCCGAGGATGATCAGGGAGGCTGCGACGGCTTCAGCGCTGTTGAGCTGCATGGGCCGGCCCCAGTTGACGGGATTGGCGGCGAGAAGATAGGGTAATGCTCTCTCGTGAGCGCTGCGGAGGCGAGGGATGGAGTCGATGTGCGTCCAAGTGAGATCCATGACCGCCAGTCCACCACGGCGAGCGAGGGGGATGTCGGGGGGGCTGATGGCTTGATCCGCCAGAGGCGAGAGGAGGATGCTCCCTCTCAATCCGTTGATATTTTTAACTTCGCGAGCAAGGTCCAAGCGCACCATCTTGCGGGCGCTGCAGCGCCGCGGGTCGCATTGACGCTCGTCGTGGACGAGGATGCGTATGCTCATTCCGTCAGGGCGTCCGCCGACTC
>CAYXFQ010000111.1:0-2904 GCA_964464345.1 uncultured Methanomassiliicoccales archaeon
GGATCGTGACTTTATCGGGCGAGAAGCCCTGGAGTCCCAGGAGGAAGAGCCGGACCTCAAGATACTCGCCGGGCTGATGATGGAGGAGAGGGGAATACCCCGCGAGGGGCACAAGATCCTCAAGGATGGGGAGCAGGTGGGAAGGGTCACATCCGGCACCATGTCGCCCATGCTGAGGAAGGGGATAGCCCTCGGCTACATCCCCCGCTCGCTCTCCCGCGTCGACGAGGAGCTGCAGATCGAGGTGCGAGGGAAAGCGCTGGCCGCGCGCGTGGTCTCGCTGCCATTCGTCTGAAGCCTCCCCCATGGATAACTATTTAATCGAAATTCTGTATTGACGCAAAAGGCTCCTGTAGTGTAGTGGCCAATCATCTCGCCCTTTCGAGGCGATGACCCGGATTCGAATTCCGGCAGGAGCACCACTTCCTCATCGCTTTCTTCTCAGCACTTCGATTGGAATCTACCTCGGCGTAAAATCAATCGAGAGATTGACCATGGTCATAATCTTCATTTCTGAGCTGAATAATAATTCATATGTGAATAATCTTTAACATTTGGGGGGAGAAAGATTTCTCATATGGTGGGCAATCCGTGCAACCCACTCTCATCCCATTCCATTTCACGCCCTTTTCATCGCACAATTCGCCCGATTTGATTATCCCATAATATATGAATTGGGAAATTCTACATATGTCAGCGTCTGCCGGGCTGTCCAAACAAGAGTCTAGCCTGAGCGGAACGCGCTTTGGAGAGATTGCGATGGACTTTTCATTCCTGGAAGAGAGCATACCCTATCTGAGCCTGACCTGGCTCACCCTGGTATACGCTGTGCTGGTGCTGGTGATCGGATTGGCGGTCGCCAAGCTCATAGTGAGATTCTTCAAGCGTGGAGCGGGCCGTGCCGGCCTTCCTCAGCTTGCCGCTGACTTCACCTCCCGACTGCTGGGCATACTGCTCTATGTGGCGGTCTTCCTGGTGTTCCTATCGGCCCTCGGGGTCAACGTGGACTCCGTCGTCCTGGGGATGTCGGCGATCATCGGCCTGGTCCTGGGCCTGGGCATGCAGGACACCGTCGCCAATCTGGCCGCCGGCGTCTGGATAGCCTTCCTGAGGCCCTTCGACAAGGGGGACTACGTCACCGTCGCCAGCGAGAGCGGCACCGTCAGAGAGGTGGGCGTCATGGCCACTGAGCTGACCTCTCCTGACAACAAGTTCATAACCATCCCCAACAAGCAGGTCTGGGGCTCCTCAGTCGTCAACTTCTCCCGCATGCCGACCCGCCGGGTCGCTGTGGACTTTGACATCAGCCACCAGTCCGACTCCGCGGCCGCCTTGGATGCGGCCATGGGTCTGCTCCGCTCTCACGAGCTGATCCTGGAGGAGCCCGCGCCGGCGGTCATGGTCACCGGCCTCGGCGACTCCTCGGTGAAGATGCAGATGAGGGGCTGGGTGAACAACTCCGACTTCTGGAGTGCCACCTGGGACCTCAACGCCGCCATACCCAAGGCTCTGGCGGATGCGGGTGTGGAGATTCCCTACCCGCAGCTGGACGTTCACGTCCACAACGAGTGAGCCACGCTCACTCCCCTTTCCCTTCTTTTTTATCCACTGACAGAACTGACATAATTCCCAATACGTTCCACTGTTGGGACTAAGGTAGGAGATTCAATCAGTTCGCGATCGGGATGTCAAAATCCCATCATTGAGCAGAATCAGTTCTTCTTGTTGTTCTTCTGCTGCTGGGCCGAGACGTAGACCGTGACGGCGGCAGCCACCGCGGCAGCCTCGCTGCCGGTGTGGAAGGTCTCCGCCAGGGTCTTCATGCGGGTGTCGCCCTCGTCGATGTAGCGGCTCAGGCGCGCGAGGATGTTCTCCTCCTCCAGGAAGTGGGTGTGGATGTTGCCGCGCACGAACTGCCGGTTGTTCATGATGGCGTAGTGAAGGGGCAAGGTGGTCTTGACGCCCAGGATGATGTACTCGTAGATCGCCCTCCGCATCCTCTGGATGGCCTCCATGCGGTCGGAGCCGTGGGCGCAGAGCTTGGAGATCATGGAATCATAGTGGGCGGGAATGGTGTACCCCATGTGCACCCCGGAGTCCACGCGTATGCCGGGGCCGCCCGGGCTCCGGTAGCGGAGGATCTTGCCAGGGTCGGCGGCGAAGTCGTTCAAGGGATCCTCAGCGTTGACCCGGCACTCGATTGCGTGCCCGCGGACGCTGATGTCCTCCTGCTTCAGGGTCAACGGCTTGCCGGCCGCGATGTAGAGCTGCTGCTTCACCAGGTCGATGCCGGTGACCTGCTCGGTGATGGTGTGCTCCACCTGCAGGCGGGTGTTCATCTCCATGAAGTAGTGCTCCCCGTCGGCGAAGAGGAACTCCACCGTGCCGGCGTTGCTGTAGCCGGCGGCCTTGGCGGCGGTGACGGCGGATTGCACCAGCCTCTCGCGAACCTCGTCGTTGAGGGCGGCGCAGGGAGACTCCTCCACCAGCTTCTGGTAGCGCCTCTGGATGGAGCACTCCCTCTCGTAGAGGTGGACCACCTCCCCGTCGTTGTCGGCGAGGACCTGAACCTCGATGTGGCGAGGGTGGTGGAGATACTTCTCGATGAATATGGTGGCGTCGCCGAAGGCGGAGTCAGCGATGCGGATGGCCCTCTCCAGGGCCTCCTCCATCTCCTCCGGGGAGGAGACGATCTGCATGCCGATGCCACCGCCGCCGGCGCTGGCCTTGGTGATGACAGGGTAACCGATCTCCTCGGCCGCCTTCAGGGCCTCGTCCAGGCTGCGGACGCCGCCCTCGGTGCCAGGAAGGACCGGGACGCCGGCGTCGCGCATCATGCGCTTGCTGTCGATCTTGGACCCCATGGTCTCGATGACCTTGGAGCGGGGCCCGATGAAAATGATG
>CAYXFQ010000112.1:0-2791 GCA_964464345.1 uncultured Methanomassiliicoccales archaeon
GTGGTCACACTGGTCGATCATCATGTAAGTGGTCTGATTGTCAAAGCCGCCCAGAGAGAAGAAGCAGTCATAGCGGCGATACATGAACTCGCCGCGGTCTCCGACCAGGTCGGTGGGCACGGACCCGAAGGCCAGCACGTTGCTGGTCCTCCAGCGCATGTTCCTGCCGACCAGCTGAGGGACGAGGGAGCGGAAGATCTCCGCGTTCTCGTTGTCCTCGAGGTGCAGCGTCATGTTGCCGTACTCGGTCTCGATCTCGAAGTCGTCGGTGGCCTGGAGAAGCTCCTCGTCGGAGATGAGCACCGACACCACCGAGCCGGGGATGTGCGGCACGCTCTCGTCCATGAGCTCCTCTAGGAGCATGCCCGGCTTGATGGGGACCTCCTTGCCGTTCAGTATAATCTGCGTCATCTTCGTCCTCCATCCTTAGGGAGCATGGACTGCACCTTGGAGACGATCTCGTCCAGGGTCTCCTGCGGGCAGGTGACGCCGCGGACCACGCCGGTGACTATCTCCCTAACGTCACCTTTGGTGTTGATCTGGTCATCCGGTGGCATGACGGTGCGGGTCTTGCAGCCGATGGCGGCGAAGTCCTCGAAGTCCACCGGGCACTGGGCCACGACGATGGAGGGTATGTCCACGTTTCGAAGGATGAGCCGCGCCTTGTATGTGATGTGATTGCGGACGTTGCCAAGGTGGATCAGGGCCACCTTGAACTGCTGTATCCTCTCCACCTCTATCGGATCCAGCCCGAAATGGGAGGTGGTGGACACGTTGGGAGCGTCGGCAGGCACACCGGAGCCGGCGTTGACCACCAGAACGGAGGTGTCGATTCCCTCCTCACGCAGAGCGTAGGTGATCTCGCAGACCGGCTTCGTGATGTGCCTCCTCCCGGGGCCCATGGCTATCGCCACGACGTCCCGGCCACTCTCGGATATAGTTGCACGCTGGGCCAGGGCGCCTCCGGTGCCGAGTCCCATGGACTCGCGGCACTCCACGAAGCTCAGATGTCGACCGATTCGCTGCTTCAAACTGCGTCACCCTCACAGAGCATTTCCTTCCTGTCGCTCTCCGTGAGGCTAGCAATGATTTCCTCTGGCTTGCCGATGGCTTCAACTTTGCCACCACGCATCAGTGCAACACGGTCACAACAGTTCTGGACGAAGTCCATATCATGGCTGACCACTATAAAAGTTTCACTAAGTTCCCTGCGGGCGTTGAGGACCGACTGGGCAACCGAGGATTTCGTGATCGGATCCATGGTTCCGGTGGGTTCGTCGAGGATGACCAGGCGAGGCTCCTTGATGAGGACCTGGGCCAGCGCCACGCGGTGCTTCTCGCCCACGCTGAGGGTGTCCGGGTAGGCGTAGAGGAGCTTCTCGACCTCGCGGTCGGTGAATCCCACGCCCCTCAGGACCTGCACGGCCTTCATCTTGGCGAGCTCGGCGGGCATCTTCATGCCCACGCAGGTGGTGAGGTTCCTCAGGACGTTGTCGAAGGGGTAGAGGGTGTACTCCTGGTGCAGGAAGCCGATGTAGGGAGTGGCCCGGCCCTTGCCGCCCTCTCCCATCTCGGACATGTTCACGAAGTCTTCGCCGATGCGCATGGACACCAGGCCGTCAGTGGTGGGCGTGATGCCGGCGATCATGCGGGACATGGTGGTCTTGCCAGCACCGCTGAGGCCCACCAGACCGAAGATCTCCTTCTCATTGATGTCGAAAGTCACTCCATCCACCGCCTTCACTACACCGCGGATGACAGAGAAGAAGTACTTGCGGGCATCCTCGACCTTGATGATCTCGTGACCGACATCGACGAGGTCGCGCTCGACGGACTCGTACTCCTCCATGAAGGAGGCGGTGATCTCGCTGGGGCAACCCACCTGCAAGACCTTGCCCTCGTCCAGCCAGACGGCCTCGTCCGCCATCTGCTCGATGGCCTCGGGCCAGTGGGAGGCGACCACCATGCACATGCCGGTCTCCTTGACCATGCTAGTTAGGACGCCGTGCACCATGTCCGCCGTGTGGGGATCCAGGGTACCAGTGGGCTCGTCGGCGAGGAATATGATAGGCTCCCGCGCCAGCTGGCGAGCGAGAACGATGCGTTGCTTCTCACCGCCGGAGAGGTCCCGGGCGATGTGGGTGGTGCGGTGAGTCATGTTCACCAGCTCCAGCAGCTCTATGGAGCGCTCGATCTTCTGCTTCTCTCCCATGTCCTCGCCCAGCGCCTCGAAGAGGTTCTCGATGACTGTCTTATTACCGAAAAGGGCGAAGGTCCTCTGCAGCATGATGGCGATGCGTCCCCGCACGGCCACCCGCACCGGGTCACGCTCATCGAGAGACCAGAAGTCAACTTCCAGCAGGTCGGTGCTGCCGCCGCATCTGCCACAGGGCTGTCCCTCGGCTGGCAGCTCCACGTCCTTGCAGGAGGGGCAGTAGTTAACACGATAGATCACACGACCTTCATCAGGTTCGTAATCCACCGATCCACGCAGCATGTGTATGAAGACTGATTTTCCGGCAGCGCTTTTTCCAATGAGTCCCAAGACGCTACCAGGTGACAAGGTGACGCTAAGGTTCTCCAGAACAGTGTGGCCGTCGAATCGCTTCGTTACGTTCTCAACTATTATCAGAGGTTCTGGATTGACAGTCATTAAACAGGCTTAAGGGTTCAGCGAATTATAAAGATTTTTACCTGAGGCAAAAGACTGGGGAACTATTATTAATAGGCTGGATGCAGTATCCAGCCACCATGGCTAGACTCTTCAGCGAAGACAGGTCCGGAGGGCCGG
>CAYXFQ010000113.1:0-2756 GCA_964464345.1 uncultured Methanomassiliicoccales archaeon
CTGCCAGATGGGCGGAAACGAAGCCGTGAGCAACATATAGGCCATAGGGGATCGTGTTCTTGCGGCCCATCGTGCGGTTGTCGCCGCCCTGTTTTTCTGCTTCGGCTTCCGTGGTGACGGCCATGCGGGTGATGGAATGCTCCAGCGTGACCTCCGGATCGCCGTGAAACGCCAGGTCGTCCACATAGACGGCGTGCGTCTCGCAGAAGACGGTGTAGCATTCCATCTCCTGCCCCTCGCCCGCCATGCGGAGGGCGGCCTCATTGATTCCCAGCAGATCCATCATCCACCTCCCAGTATCATGCGGGCACGGATGTGCGGGCCTCCGGAGGAGACCGGGACCCAGTCCTCGATCCCCTTGCCGCAGTAGCCCCCGTCGATGCGGAGGTCGTCCCCCACCGCATCCACCGTGCCGAGGATCTCCAGGGCGCGGCCGGTGAGGGTGAAGGAGCGGAGCAGACCGGTGACCTGCCCGTTCTCTATGAGGTGGCCACGGAGGACCTTGGCCTCGAAGCCTCCGCCCACCGGGTCCTCCATGCCGTTGATCATCTTCTCGCAGAGGACGCCGTACTTGACGCCTTCGATCATCTCCTCTAGGCTGCAGTCGCCTCCCTCGATGAAGGTGTTGGTCATCCTCACCCAGCTCCGGCGGGAGAAGCTTTCCGCCCGGCCGTTGCCGGTGGGCCTGACACCCATCTGGCTGGCAGTCTCCAGGTCGTGGATGTAACCCTTGTAGACGCCGTCCTCGATGAGGGCGTTCCGTGAGGAGGGCGTGCCCTCATCGTCAAAGGGGATGTAGCCGTGGGCACCTATGAGAGAGCCGTCGTCCACGAGGGTGACCAGCTCGCTGCCGACCTTCTTGCCGACCATGTTGCTCAGGAAGGAGCGGTTCTTCACCACCTCGTCCGCCTCGGAGGCGTGGCCCATGACCTCATGCGCAAGCAGTCCGGTGACCATGGGGTCGGAGATCGCCGTCATCATCCCGGACGGGGGGCGCGTGGCGGCGAGGGAGCGTATGGCCTCGGCAGCGGTGCTGGCTCCCAGGGCATCGATGTCGGTGTCCCGCACCAGCTCGAAGCCGGCGGAGGCGTCCGGGCCGTCATAGTAGCGCTCCAGCCTCCCGCCCTCCCCGGCGATGCTCATCGCCCGCAGGCGGCTACGAACCTCCTCCCAGGATATCTGGGTGCCGAGCGAGTTCATCAGCGTGTTCTCGCGAATCTCCTCCACGTAGGAGGCGGAGCGATTCACAAGGCCATCCTGATACTGGGCGTTGTCCAGGTCCATGGTTACGGCCACCTTCTCCTCCAGGGAAACGCTGCGAGGGTCGATCTTGACCTTGGCGCGATGCCTGCCGCGCTGCGCCGGAGCCTCTATGGCAGGGCCGTCCCTGCGAGCCGAGAGGGCGCCGCGTCGGGCACTCTCCGCCGCGGCCAGGATGGAGTCCCTGTCCAGGGAGGTGCAGGAGGATATTCCCCAGCCCCCTCCACACCTGGCTCGCAATGCCAAGCCAGATACGCTGCGGTCCGAGAGCTGCCGCAGCCTGCCGTCCAGGGTGCGTACGCTGAGGTCGCTGATTCTCTGGAAGCGGGCATCGCAGAAATCCACGCCCTGCCCGCTCATGCTGTCCAAGGCCAGTTGCAGAAGGTCCTCCATCATATCACCGTCAGGCTCTTGTCGAAGCTGGTCAGGGGCTCGCAGCCGTCCTTGCGCACCAGGACGGTGTCCTCGATCCTCACCCCTCCCACCCCCTCGATGTAGATCCCCGGCTCGGCGGTGACCACCATGCCCTCCTGCAGAATCATCTCGGAGGAGGGGGACAGCGACCCGCTCTCGTGCACGCTCATGCCTATGCCGTGGCCGAAGGAGTGCAGGAAGAGTCCCTCGAACTCGGAATCGTCAATGATCTTGCGGGCGATGGCGTCGATCTCCGAGGCCTTCACCCCCTCTCTGATGGCGGCTTGGCCAGCTTCCTTGGCGCGCAGCACGACCTCGTAGGCGCGGAGCATCTGCGGCTCCGGCTCCCCGAGGAACACCGTGCGGGTGAGGTCGGAGCAGTATCCATCGTAGCGGCAGCCGAAGTCGAAGAGGGCGGCGTCCCCCTTCCTCAGCCTTCTCTTGCCAGGCCGGTGGTGGGGCTCGGCGGCCCCCTCCCCGAAGGCGACGATGCTGTCGAAGGCGTTGCCCTCGCCCCCTTTCTCCAGGAGGAGCAGGTCGATGCGGGCGCGGGCCTCCTCCTCGCTCATGCCCTCCTTGAGGAAGTCGGGGATCTCCTGGGCGACCTCGGAGCTGATGCGGCAGGCCTCCCGCATGGCGGCGATCTCCGCCTCATCCTTGATGCTTCTAGCCGCGGAAAGGGCCGCGGAGGCATCCACCAGCTCGGCGCCGGGCAGCATCGAGCGCAGGTAGTCCGCCTCCCGCAGGGCTATGGAGCCGCTGTTCACTCCCAGGAACTGGGCACCGGCCAGCAGGGCGGAGAGCTTCTCATCCCTCTCCTTCCTGGTCTCGTAGCTGTGCACCGTCCCCTTCCCCTGTCGGGCGGATAGCTCCTCCATGCGGCTGACCAGCACGTCGATGCTTCCGTCCGGACGGGCGATCAGTGTCCCGCCCTCGAAGAGGCCGGCCTGATTGTTGCTTAGATAGCGGAAGTTGGGATCCATGAAGGGCTCCTGGCCGTTGGCGATCACCAGCAGGTCGATGCCCTCGGCGGCCTCCATCACTCTCCTTGCGCGAGTCATGCCATCACCAGCCCTCCCCGC
>CAYXFQ010000114.1:0-2642 GCA_964464345.1 uncultured Methanomassiliicoccales archaeon
GGGGCCCCGGTGTAAGGCCCACCGCCGATTATCAGCAGCTTCCCGCCCATTCCTTTATGCGCAGAATGTGAGGGAACAGGGTAGAGCTGGTACTCTCCAGGGCCGGTGCTGGCCTCTGCCGCGGCCGGGATGCCTATGTCCGCAACGTGAATCAGGCCGCACCAGCTCTCGGACATGCCCTCCTTCTGGGCATGGAAGGTGACAGTGACCGAAGGCCGCAATGAGAGCTCAGTGCCCCAGCCGCTGGGAACGTCGATGGAGACCAGCTTTCCTGCATAGCCAAGCAATGACTCCATGGCCGAGGCAAAGGGCTCCCTAGGGCGCCCCTTCACGCCGGTTCCCAGCATGGCATCGACAACCAGGTCGTAGTCCTGCAGGTCTACTTCGTCCCAATCTCGCATGAGATGGTGCACGAGCTCCATGTTTCGGCGGCAGAGCCTGTTTCGGATGCCCTTCTCGTCATTCAGGAGAGTCACCGACAGCTCGCAGGCGCCCTCCAGGTGTCGAGCGGCCACAAAGCCGTCCCCTCCATTATTCCCCGGGCCGCAGATGATCAGGACTCTGGTCTCCGGCTTGCAGTGTGATCTCACCACTTCCGCCACCGCGGTGCCGGCCTTCTCCATTAGGGATGACATCGGCACCCCGTGATGGACAGCATTGCGGTCCAGTATGGGGAATTCTGCCAGGGGAAGCATGCTATCCAAATCCTCGCCGCACCTTATTTAACGTTGCACTCTGCTTGATGGCCTTCTCAATAATCTTAAATAAATCAATCTTATCTAAAAAAGACAGAGGAATCCAATTGAGCGACTTGAAGAGACTGGTACTTGATGTGCTTAAGCCCCACCACCCATCCATCGTTGATCTGGCTCGTGACCTGAGCGTAGTGGAGGGCGTCTACGGTGTCAACTGCACGGTTGAAGAAGTGGACCATGCCACCATGACCATCAAGATCACGGTCGAGGGCTCTTCCATCAATTTTGAAGAAGTGTCAGATGTAATCTCGGAGTCGGGAGCGGTCATTCACTCCATCGACTCGGTCTCCGCCGGCAAGAGGCTGGTGGAGGAAGTGGAGACGCCCCAGGACCGCTAGGTCACTGGAGAAGAGAGGCGATCTCGGACAGAAGCTCGCTCTTCGGTCCGACCCTCTCGATTCTTATTCTGCCCTTGCCCTCCCACCAGTTGGAGGGATGGGCCTTGTCCGTCTCCACCACATACTCCAGACCGAGCTGGGAGACGGCTTTCTCCAGAGCCTCAAGGCTCGGAGAGGCAATAGCCTGAGAAATAGGGACGCGCCTGCCCTGGGCTCTGGACCGGGACTTGTCGAAGTACTCCGGCCAGATCACCCAGGCAGTGTCCTCGTCGTATGCCATGGCACTGGGAAGGCCCTCGCGGCCCCCCTCACTCAATCAGGACAGCGTTGACGGCTCCATCCTGACCAGGCCTGGAGGTGACAATAGCCAGACCGGCCTCGGTCTCGATGGTGGCGCCCTTGTTGATGATGTTGCGCTGAACGTAGTTGGGGTTAGCAGGATTGGTGGTGACGGTAACGATCTTGGATTTGCTGACCTTCTGGGTCTTCTTGTCCATCACGTTAGCGTACTCCGCGGTGAGCATGCGAACCTTGACGTTGTCTCCGCGGGTGCGGGCCTTCTTCAAGCTGGTCGGTCCGACGCGGGTGAACTGTTTCTCCCGGCCGATCTCGAACTTCTTCTTGCCGCGGTGGAGACGGAATCTGCCGCCGCTGCGGGTCCTTCTAGACTTACCCTGCCATAGTGCCATATACGATCCCTCAGACCTAAATGGAGGGGGGTATAAAATCTTTTTCCCTGCGACGATTCGCGGCCGCCCTGTCCAGTCCTCTAGAGGAGGGTGGCTTCAGGGCCGTCCTCCCCCATGACCAACAGGCCGGAGAAGCCGTCTTTCGCCGCCCCTGGGTTCATGTAGAGGGTGCCGTCCTTCTCGACGACCGCCCGCGCCTCGTGAACGTGACCGGAGAGATGGACGACCGGGCGATACTTCTCAACGATCTTGGCCAGGGAGCGGCTGCCGACGTTGAGGCCGGAGGTGATCTCGTCATTGGTCATGAAGGCCGGAGCGTGCGTCATCAGCAGCATCCCCGGAGAGGACACCTCTTCCAGGCTGCTGAGGATCTCCTCCTCAGTTAATTCGAAAGGGGTCCCGAATATCGTGGGGTTGGAGCCGCCGAGGCCCACAAGCGTCAAGCCGTTCAGGTCGACGGACTTCCCGTGCATGTCGGTGGCCACCTTGGCTACCGTCTCCGGCAGATCCAGTGGGTCGCAGTTACCGGGTATGGCGTAGGCGGGGGCGTCCAATCCCTTCAGGAACTCCTCGGCCCAGCTCAGGGGGCCGAAGTGGGTGATGTCTCCCAGGACCAGGACGGCGTCAGCATCGTGCTGCGCTATCTTCTCGTTTATCCAGCCTTGGGCATCCGAGTCAGCGTGGATATCGGATATCACTATGAATCTCATGCTCATCGCTAATCCAATCCCCTGCGTCTACATTAACCTTGAGGGGAGCTCTCAGAGAGGCACCGGCATCTCGATGTAGGGCTCCTCGTCGGCCACGGGGTAGTCGTAGCGTATGAGCTCGAAGCTCTCCGGGAAGACCCTGGTGTCAGG
>CAYXFQ010000115.1:0-2365 GCA_964464345.1 uncultured Methanomassiliicoccales archaeon
CAGCCGCCTGGACTGGGAGAAGTGCGCCTGCGGACGCACCCATCCCCGCCTGCAGCGACTCACCGGCCGGGTGGACGACATGATCATCGTCCGCGGCATCAACGTCTTCCCCTCCCAGGTGGAGCACGTGATCGGCGAGATGGACTTCCTCGCTCCCCACTACCGCATCACACTTGAGGCTGCCAACTACGTCGACCGCATGAAGCTCGAGGTGGAGCTGGACGAGAAGCACCTCACCGACGACATGGTGAAGCTCCGGGACATGGCCCGCCGCCTGGATTCCAGGCTGAGAGAAGTGCTCAACGTCCGCGTGGAGGTGGAGCTCGCGCTCCCGGGCAGTCTGCCCCGCTTCGAGGGCAAGTCCAAGCGGGTGATCGACAACCGCATCGTGGACTGAGAAGGATTGTCCGCAAAGGTTGAAATAGATACTCGATATGGCTGTGCTACACTTTGGCATGATATGCCATGACATGACAATGGAGAACCTCTGATGCTCGGAATCGACGACCCTTGGATTTGGGGAGGCTATTTGATCGCCTTTGCAGTGACTATCTTCACTGTCGCCTATGGCTGGATCTCCACTCGCGGAGAAGAGGAAGAGGAGGATGACTAGATGCTCAGCCTCCCGCTCTTCCTGCTGATGCTGGGAATATTCCTTGCGGCCACCTTCTACCTCGGCTGGCTCGGCTACCGTCGCACGGTCAGCAGCGAGGAGTACATGCTGGGTGGAAGGAAGATGAATCCCATCATCCTCTCCCTCTCCTACGGTGCGACCTTCCTGAGCACATCCGCCATCATCGGCTTCGGCGGAGTCTCCGCCCAGCTGGGGATGGGGACCATTTGGCTGATGATGCTGAACATCCTGCTAGGCCTGGTCGTCGCCTTCCTGGTCTTCGGCAAGCGCACCCGCCGCCTGGGGAAGAAGATGGGAGCCTTGTCCTTCCCGGACTTCCTCGGCCGCCGCTTCCAATCTCCCTTCCTGCAGGTCTTCTCCGCCGCCATCATACTCGTGGGCATGCCGGTCTACGCCGCCGCCGTCCTGCTGGGTGGGGTGAACTTCATCGGGGCGTCCCTGGACATCAACCAGGACCTCGCACTGCTCCTGTTCTCGGTGGTGGTGGCCATCTACGTCGCCTATGGCGGCATAGTGGCGGTGATGTACAACGATGCCCTGCAGGGTGCCATCCTCTTCCTGGGCATGGCCCTGCTGCTGATATTCACCTACTTTACCCTCGGCGGCGTGACCGTCGCCAACCAGGCGCTGACCGACATGGCCGTTAATCCCGGCGTGGGCGGCCTCGCCGGCGCGGGCATGACCGGCTGGACATCCTTCCCGAGTTTCGGGTCGCCTCTATGGTACACTTTCGTGACCACCTTCATACTCGGCGTGGGCATCGGCGCCCTGGCGCAGCCGCAGCTGGCTGTGCGCTACATGACTGCCGACAGCAGCCGCTCCCTGAACAAGGCGCTGATGATCGGTGGGATATTCATCCTGGTCGTGGTCGGTTCCGCCTACACCGTGGGGCCGCTCACCAACGTCTACTTCTACGAGAAGTATGGGATGACCGCCATGGACTACGTCGGCAACACCGACATGATCATCCCCGAGTTCGTCAACCAGATCTTCGAAGGGGTCTTCATGGGTGACATCTTCGTGGCCATCTTCCTGCTCGCCCTGCTCTGCGCCGCACTGTCGACGCTGAGCTCGCTGATGCACACCATGGGCACCTCGGCAGGCTACGACGTCTGGCGCTACTTCAACGCCCGTCGCACCGGCCTCAGCGATCCCATGGCAGTCGTCAAGGGCAAGGACGGAGGCCTGACCCGCTCCATGCGGGCCAGCCGCATCAGCACCATGCTGATGATGATACTGGTGGTCGTGATAACCTACCTCATGCCGCCCTCCATCATCGCCAAGGCCACCGCCATCTTCATGGGCTTCACCGCCGCAGCCTTGCTGCCGGTCTACACCCATGGCATATTCAGCGAGAGGCCCAACACCCGGGCGGCCAAGGCGAGCATAGTTTCCGGCTCGGTGGTCTGGTCCTTCTGGGCTCTGTTCGTGCACACCTCCACCTCCCAGAACGTGGGGCTCTGCCGCGCCATCTTCGGCAGCGACAGCATAGCCTCCCTGCCCTGGGCCAACATCGATCCGCTGGTGATCGGCATGCCGGTCTCCATCATCGCCCTGCTCCTGGTCCTCCTGATGGACCGCCGCAGCAGCTCCGCAATCGGCGCGGTGGAGGGGGACTGAGATTCCTCACTTTGGCCGTGGACAAGATATTAAATAGGCTTCACGCCTAACCCGGCACACTAGGCTTGACCGGGATGTTCGGCGTATCCTTGTATACCGAAACCGTCGATA
>CAYXFQ010000116.1:0-2342 GCA_964464345.1 uncultured Methanomassiliicoccales archaeon
GACGACTTCGTCCAGGCGGGGGATCTCTACCGGCGGGTGATGGGCCCGGCGGAAAGGGAGGCTCTGGTCTCCAACCTGGTCGGCCACATGTCCGGCGCCCAGAGACGGATCCAGTACCGGCAGGCGGCCGTCTTCCACAAGGCGGACCCGGACTACGGCGCCAAGGTGGCGGAGGGCCTCGGCCTCGATCTCGCCCTGGTGGAGAAGCTGGCGGTCATGAGCGCCGAGGAGCGCGCCGCCGCCACCCAGAAGGATCTCTGACCGGGCTCCCCCTCCCGGGGCCCCGGCCCCTCCTCCCTTTGGGAGGAGGGAAAAACCTCCTACATCTTTGGAGGACGCTCCGACACTCACATATAGGGGCGAACCTGATTTGATGATTCAATTATAGTGAGGTGAATAAAAAATGACAGAACTAGGACTGCCTCTGATCGGGGACAAATTCCCCGAGCTCGAAGTACAGACCACGCACGGCAACATGAAACTGCCCAACTACTACAAGGGCAAGTGGTTCGTGCTCTTCAGCCACCCCGCCGACTTCACGCCGGTGTGCACCACCGAGTTCGTCGCCTTCGCCAAGAAGTCCGACGAGTTCCGCGCTGAGGGCGCCGAGCTGCTCGGTCTCTCCATCGACCAGGTCTTCTCCCACATCAAGTGGGTGGAGTGGATCAAGGACAACCTGGACGTCGACATCGACTTCCCGATCGTCGCCGACCACGGCCACATGGCCAACGCTCTCGGCATGGTCCACCCCGGCAAGGCCAGCAACACCGTTCGCGCCGTCTTCATCGTGGACGACAAGGGCATCATCAGGCTCATCATCTACTACCCGCAGGAAGTGGGACGCTCCGTCGACGAGGTCCTCCGCTCCCTGAAGGCTCTGAGGATGGCCGACGAGAAGGGAATCGCCATGCCCGAGAACTGGCCCAACAACGAGATGCTGGGCGACAAGGTCATCGTCCCGCCGGCCACCACCGTCGAGGACGCCTACAAGCGGAAGGCCGCCAAGGACCCTGGCTACTACGACTGGTGGTTCCAGACCCGGGACCTCTAAGTCCCCAAACCCCTTTTTTCTTCTTTCCCTTTCCCACTTAATCCGACTCCATCGGAGCGAGGTCGTAACCGTGCCATATATAAAGTCAAGACTCACTTCAGACGACATGGAGCGCCTGGATGACTATGCGCGGTTCCTCAAGCCCGGATGGCACCTGAGGATTCCCAAGTCCCGGGTCCGCGATCCCTGTTCCGACGGCTGGGAGGAGTCTCTTCTCAACATGCCCATGAAGGGGAGCGTCAGGAGCTACCGCAAGGGGCGCCTGCACATCCACGACATCAAGGAAGAGGACTGCTGGGACCTCCATGTGGACAAGGTGGACCCCAACAAGGACCCTGTCCAGCACCTGCTCCATGACGCTCCGTCCCTGGTGGCCGGAGTGGCGCTGTTCGCGGTGAGCGCCTATCTCATGATCAAGCTCGGAGGAGGAATCCTCCTGTGAGGGCGAGGTGCCGATGATCACCGAGTCGGTGTTCTTCAACGGTGTGTTCTACATCTCGCTGCTCCTGGCGATCCTGTCGCTCCCCGTGGTCATATCCGCCCTCATGGTCTCCCACCGTCAGATGTACCGCTACCGCGTCCTCCGCTCCATGGACGAGGAGGACCGCAAGATGCTGCCCGCCGGCCTCATGGGCGAGTGGAACAGCGTCCGCAGCACCGCGGGATACGGCAGCATGGTCATGGCCGAGGTCGACAGGCTGAACTCGCTGCGGCCCGCCATCCTGCAGGCCAGCATAGCCGGTGCGATACTCGGGCTGCTCTTCTTCTATCCCGGCTACTCCGATGACATCCTCATCTGGGTGGGCATGATACTCAGCGCCATCGTCGCCACGGTGGCCACCGGTCAGGTCACAATCCGCCGCTACGTCAAGGAGTACATCTCCATGGCGAGAGAGGTGGAGAAGAAGGACCGCGAGGACCTGGAGATCATCTACAGCTGAGTAAGCCTTTTAGCGAGAACTCCCATTCCAGCCGCATGGCTAGCAAAGTTAGACTCAGCACCAGCGAGGGCGACATCGTCATTCAGCTCTACGACGACATGCCCATCACCACTGGCAACTTCCTGAAGCTGGTGGGGGAGGGATTCTACGACGGGATCATCTTCCACCGGGTCATCCGCGACTTCATGATCCAGGCCGGCTGCCCGGACGGCATCGGCACCGGCGGTCCCGGCTACAACGTCGAGGACGAGTTCGTCAAGGGGCACTCCAACACCCGGGGCACCATCTCCATGGCCAACACCGGCCGCCCCAACAGCGGCGGCAGCCAGTTCTTCATCAACCTGGTTGAC
>CAYXFQ010000117.1:0-2280 GCA_964464345.1 uncultured Methanomassiliicoccales archaeon
CTGTCGCAGGCACCGAGGATGGCTTGCACTCCAACCTCCTCCATCTTGGCCAGGTCCACGCCCAGCTTGCCTACCATGACCTTGCTCTCGAAGTCCACATGTGCGAATGTGGACCTCTCCTTGGTCTTCCAGTCTTTAGTGTAGAATCCCACTCGGCGGCGGCCGTCGATTATGGGCTGATTGATCATCCCGCCAATGCTGTAGCCTTCCGCCTCCAGCATCTCGACGACTCGTAGCAGAGCGTGGGTCTTACCGGCTCCCGGTAATCCCGTAATGCCAATTTTCAAGTTTGAAATCATCTCTTCCACCGGTGGACACGCGCCACGAACCAGAGTCCTGTATAGCCCTACTTGATTTTAAATCAATCGTAGAGATTCAAGACAAGTCCTCGACGTCGCTGATGTACATGAGGGGGTAGTTCAGGTCCGGGAGGTATCGCATCTCCGCCCGCACCCTCACGCCCTCCATGCGTATGCTGAGCTTGACGTCGAGCATGTTGCCGGTGAGGGAGACGTAGTCGTACTCGTCCTTCTTGCCGCGGAAGTGGGCGCGGTCGATGTGCACGTTGACCGATTCCACGTAGGGCTGGACGAGAACACCCTTCTCGATGGACTCCTCCAGGATCTCCACCGAGCTGAGGTCGACCGGGACGCCCACGAACTGGTGGTAGATGGTTCCCAGCTTGATGCCAGCCTCGAATATGGCCCTCTCACGCGTGCTGCATTTGAAGTAGCTCGCCGCTCTCTTCTCCCTGTCGCTCATCCTTTTTCGGGAGGGTTTAGGCGGGATAAATAGTTTCATGAACTGGCCATCTCCAGCGGAGAAGGTATTTATCATGCTCCTCTATTTCCGCATCGATGGACACTCGCGAGCACATATCGCGTCTCAAGGCTGAGAGGAACGCCATTGTTCTGGCGCACAACTACTGCTCTCCCGAGGTCCAGGACCTGGCAGATTTCGTCGGAGATTCCCTGGCCCTCGCTATCAAGGCAGCGGAAACTGATGCTGACGTCATAGTCTTCTGCGGCGTCAAGTTCATGGCGGAGGGAGCTAAGCTCCTCAACCCCGCGAAGGTGGTGCTGATGCCGGAGCCGGACGCACTATGTCCAATGGCCTCCATGTGCACCCCGGAGGGAATAGCCGCCATGCGCGCGCGGCATCCGGAGGCTGCGGTGGTGGGCTATGTGAACAGCACCGCCGACTCCAAGGCCGAGATGGACATCTGCTGCACCTCCGCCAACGCGGAGGGCGTAGTGGGCTCCCTGGATGAGGAGGAGGTCATCTTCGTCCCCGACGCCAACCTCGGCGCTTACGTTCAGACCCTGCTTCCCGAGAAGCGCATCCTGCTCTGGGAGGGCTACTGCCCCACCCACCAGGCCATCACTCCCGCCATGATCGCCGCCCTGAAGGAGGCTCATCCCGAGGCGGAGGTCCTCATGCACCCCGAGTGCCGGCCCGAGGCTCTGGCCATGGCCGACTTCGTGGGCTCCACCGCCGGCATACTCGCCAGGGCCAAGGAGTCTCCCGCCCAGGAGTTCATCGTGGGCACCGAGACGGGCATGCTCCACCGTCTGAACCAGGATGTTCCCGGCAAGACCTTCATCGGGGTGGACTGCGCCGTGTGCCCGCCCATGAAGATGTGCAACCCCGAGTCCATTCTCCGCAGCCTGCGGGACGACGTCGGGCGCCTGGACCTGGAGGGCCCCCAGCTGGAGCCCGCCCGCAAGGCGCTGGAGAGGATGCTGGATCTCAGAGACTGAATCCCTGCAGGGAAGAGCCCAGGAAGTAAAGGCCGAACATCATCAGCAGCAGCCCTCCGCCCGCCACGATCCTCGTCATCCAGCTGTCGGAGAGCAGTGCCCGGGAGCGGAAGGTCCCGAATCCCAGCAAGCCCATCCAGAGGAAGTCGGTGGAGAGGTGGGCGACGATGAAGAGCGGCAGCATCCATATCCCGAAGCCCAGGGCCTGGGCGATGAGGGCGGTGCCGACCGTCAGCCACCATATCCATGCATAGGGGTTGCCGACGCTGGTCAGAATCCCCAGGCGAACCGCGCCGGAGCCGCCGGTCTCCTCCTCCTTCCTGGACTCGTTGCGTTGGAGGAGCATCTGCCCTCCCATGATCAGAAGAACGATTCCACCGACGATGCCGATGATGCGCAGGGTGGGCTCGTTGACCAGGGCCAGGAGCCCCAGGTAGATCGCCACGATGAGCGGTATCTCCATCAGCGCATGCCCCAGGGTGACCTTCACGCCCGCCCAGGGGTCCTCAGTGCCCTTGAC
>CAYXFQ010000118.1:0-2266 GCA_964464345.1 uncultured Methanomassiliicoccales archaeon
TTGATGATGATGACGATCATCCGCTCCACCAAAGGCGTCTGCACCCGGTCCACGAAGAGCTGCAGCGCGTCGGCGACAGAGACTCCCCACTCGATCTGGGCGGCCATGCGCTTGATCTCCGGGGTGAGCTTCCCATACTTTCCGTAGGAGGCGATGCGGATGGCCTCCGCCAGGGTCATGCCGAAGCGGCCGGCCTCCGCCACATCTCGCAGGAAATCCGGCAGGCGGCGCTCGATGTCCTTCTTCTTCTTGATCTGGTAGCTGCTGTAGAACCCGTAGGGGCCGGTGGCGAGAGCGAGGCCGATGGCCAGCAGGTCGTACCACTCCAGGCCCATGCTGATGCTGCCCAAGGCCACCAGGGCGGCCATGAAGAGTACCACCGCCGCCAGGGACATGGAGACTATCAGCACCAGCATCCTGGCGTCGAATGACCCCTTCTTCCTGAGAAGGTCCAGCTGCAGTATCGGCATCCCTTCATCCTCAGTCTTCAGCAAGCCCATCTAGATCACACCCTGCTCTCTTCCGTCATGTTCCACACGAAGAACACGAAGGCCGCTTGTGAAAGGGGCACCATGAGCCCCACGATTATGTACAGCATGGTCACCGCGTAGTCGGCGTTCCCCGAGCCGACGATGGTCATCACCGCCATGATGACGACCAGGAAGAGGGGGAAGGCCACCACCACGGTGACGTAGGTCTCGGCCATCAGGCCCAGGCTCTCCATCATGGAGGAGTTCTGCAGGCGGGCCTCCTTCTCGAAGAGGTCCGCCTTCTGCAGGAAGTAGGGCTTCAACCGCCCGCCGGAGGTGGAGGTGGTGACCACACCCTGCAGGAAGTCCTGGAACTTCATGGAGGGCGTCCGCGCGGCGGCGCGGGCGATGGCGGTGAGGATGTCGAAGCCCAGGAGCTCGGTGTCCCGGGTGATCCACTCCGCCTCCTTCTGAATCTCCCCGTAAATCTCCTGCCTCGCCAGCTCCTTGAAGATGACGTCCACGTTGACGTTGGCCGAGGCCAGGGCGGATATGAAGTTCATGGCGGGCCCGATCCTCTTGTCGATGTCGCGCCCGCGGCTGCTGGCGTTGGACGACGGGATGGAGCCCAGCAAGATGTAGACGATCATGGGCACGATGATGACCAGCATGACCGGAATGAGGATGGTCAGCATGGGCAGCATGTCCATGGTGCCCAGCAGTGTGTGCAGGAAGAATGCCAGCAAGGCGCTCACCAGCGCCGCCAGCAGGGTGGTCATCCACATGTAGGCCCGGTACTCCTCCGCCCGCACCGACATGTGCGCCTGCAGGAGGGTGTCCTCCAGCTTGACGTCCGGGGTGGACTTCTGGGCGATGCCGCCGAAGACCCTCCAGCAGAAGGCCATGTAGGGGCCCAGCTTGATGTAGTCCGGCTTCAGACCCTTCTGCAGCCGTATGAGTCGCGGGGGAAGGTCCTCCCTCGCATCCTCGGAGCGCTTGGTCTTGGAGTAGCTCCGCTCGTCGCCGGAGTCCAGGCGGGAGAAGACATCAGATATCTGCGGTGCCAAGCTCCTCACCTCCCTTCTTGCCAAGCCTCTTCCAGACGATGCGCATGACCTTCTCCGGCTCGTTGTAGTAACGGTTGATCAGTGCCCAGATCTGCCGGTGGTCGGTCATGTCCTTCTTGACCATGTAATTGATGATGTCGATGCGGCGGCGGAACTCGGTCTCCATCTCCTCGTGGGTGATGTTCTTGGTCTCCACCAGCTTGTCAAACATGAAGTTGTGTCCCCGGTAGTGGAACTTGTCCAGCGCCTGGTCCCACTCGAAGACGGTGTTGGTGATGATCTCATTGGTCTCCGGCTCGAAACCGACGATCTCCACCACCTCCTTTATGCGTCGGACCATGTCGTTGCCCACTCGCGCCGGGGCCTGGATGACCACGTTGCGGAGGGAGGTGAGCATGATGCGGGGGCTGCTGATGGGAGGGTTCTCCAGGCGGCTGACCATCGACTTCACCGAGTCGGCGTGCATGGTGGAGTAGGTGGTGTGGCCGGTGGCCATGGCCTGGAACATGGTGTAGGTCTCCTTTCCGCGGACCTCGCCGACGATGATGTAGTTGGGGCGCTGCCTCAGGGCGGCGCGCATGAGGTCGTAGAGGTCGATCTCCCCCTCCTTCTTGCCCGGGGTGTGGTCCCCGGAGACGCCGCTGCGGGTGACGCTGGGAATCCAGTTGTCGTGGGGGAGGTTGATCTCCCGGGTGTCCTCCAGGGTGACGATCTTCGCTCCCGGGGGGA
>CAYXFQ010000119.1:0-2232 GCA_964464345.1 uncultured Methanomassiliicoccales archaeon
ATCAACGGCGTGAAGGTCATGGTCCTGGGTACGATAAAGGCCCCGTTATCGGGCTGCTTCTGCCCCGAGAGCTCCCTGCTGAAGAACCTGATGTCCCATCTGATACTGGATGACGATCACGTGGTGATCCTGGACATGGAGGCGGGACTGGAGCATCTGGGCCGTTCCACCGTGCGGTCCGTGGACGTGCTGCTGACCGTGGTCGAACCCGGTCGCCGTTCCGTGGAGACCGCGGCGAAGATCGCGGAGATGGGGCGCTCCCTCGGCATCGGGAAGGTCCTTGCCGTCCTCAACAAAGTGAGCGATGACGCACAGGAGGCGGAGCTCCGCTCCCTTCTGGAGGAGAGGGGGCTGGAGACCGCTGCCGTCATACGTTATGACGCAGGGCTCGTCTCAGGGGACCTGGCGGGCAGGCCGGCCGTCTCGGCGGCGGCCGGGGATGCCGTTTCAGGGCTGCTGGACAGGATATGACTGGCACATTGCGATTCCCGTGCGCATACCCAACACATTATAACGCAGCAGACGGTCTGTTTACTCATGGCTGAAGATTACCCCGAGATTCTGTCAGTGGAGTGCCTCAGGAGGCCTCCCAAGCAAGAGTTCACGAAAGAGGAGATGGATCAGAAGGCCGAGGAGAGGACCCTCGACCGTACATCCCAGGCGGTGCTCAGGAAGGCCATGCAGGAAGGCACCGATACCGTATGGGACCGTCTCGAGAGACAAACGCCCCACTGCAAATTCTGCATAGAAGGGACGTCCTGTCAGCGCTGCGCCATGGGCCCCTGCAGGATCATGGGCGGGGACCGCACCAGAGGAGTCTGCGGCAACAGCGCCGATCTGATCGTCGCCAGGAACCTCCTTGACTGGGTCGCCATGGGCGCGGCGGCTCATTCCGACCACGGCAGGGATGTCGTCGAAGCGGTGCTCAAGGGCGCCACGGGAGAGGCCCCTGATTATCCAATCAACGATGAGGAGAAGCTGAACCTCCTGGCCGAGGAGTACGGCATCGACACCGGCGGCCCCGTGGAGAAGACGGCGGAGAAGGTCGCCCTGGCAATGCTCGATGAGTTCGGCACGGTCAAGGGGGAGCTGGACATGATCAGGCGCGCCCCGGCCGGCAGCCTGGAGCTGTGGGAGAAGGCGGGCATAATGCCCCGCGGCATCGACCGGGAGATAGTGGAGGCGATGCACCGCGTCCATATGGGAGTCGGGAACGATCCCCATGATGTCGTGATGCACGGCTTCAGGACCTCCATGTCCGACGGATGGGGCGGCTCCATGCAGGCCACGGAGATGTCCGATGTCCTCTTCGGGACGCCGGACATCAAGACGTCCAAGGTCAACCTGGGCGTTCTCAAGGCGGACCATGTCAACGTGGCGCTTCACGGCCACAACCCCGTCCTGTCGGAGATGCTCGTCAGGGCCGCGTCGGACCCGGAGGTGGTGGCGGCAGCCAAGAAGGTCGGGTCCGCAGGCGTGAACCTGGTGGGCCTGTGCTGCACGGGCAACGAGCTGCTGATGAGGAAGGGCGTCCCCCAGGTGGGGAACCATCTCGACCAGGAACTGGTGATCATAACGGGGGCTCTGGAGGCGATGATCGTCGATTATCAGTGCATATTCCCGTCCCTGCCGTACACCGCGGCGTGCTACCACACCAAGGTGTTCTCCACTTCCTCGAAGGGGAAGATGGCGGGTTCCGAGTACGTGGAGGTGACCCCCGAGAACGCCTACGCCCAGTCGAAGCACATGCTCATGGAGGCTGTGAACAACTACCCGAGCCGGAACAAGGACAAGATCATGATCCCGGAGGATCCCGTGGAGGCCATGGTGGGATTCTCGGTGGAGGCGATAAGGAAGGCGCTGGGCGGGAACCTGAAGCCGCTGCTGGATGCCATCATATCGGGCAAGATCCGCGGTGCCGTCGGCATAGTAGGATGCAACAACCCCCACATACGTCATGACGAAGGGCACGTGTCCCTCGCCAAGGGCCTGATCAAGAGGGGCGTCCTCGTCGTGGAGACGGGGTGCGCGGCCATCGCGTCCGGCAAGGCCGGCCTGCTGCAGCCTTCCGCCGCTAAGATGGCCGGCAAGGGCCTGAGAGAGGTCTGCGAGTCCCTGGGCATACCTCCGGTGCTGCACATGGGCTCCTGCGTGGACAATACCAGGATCCTGAACCTGGTGGCGGAGCTGGCCAAGCTGGCCGGCGTGCGCATAGACCAGCTGCCTGTGGCG
>CAYXFQ010000120.1:0-2226 GCA_964464345.1 uncultured Methanomassiliicoccales archaeon
CCCCGCTTCACCTTCACCCGCGGGGACGGTACCACTCTCTACACCACCCGCGACCTGGCCTATCACCTGGACAAGTTCAAGAGATGCGATCGGGCAATCAACGTCCTGGGGGAGGATCAGAAGCTGGGCAGCCAGCAGCTCATCATCGCCCTGGAGATGCTCGGAGCCGACAAGCGGCCCGAGCCGATGTTCTACGCCTTCGTCTCCCTCCCGGAGGGCAAGATGTCCACTCGCAGGGGGACGGTGGTGCACATGGACGACCTCATCGACGAGGCGGTGGAGCGCGCTTACGAGGAGATCGGCAAGCGCCGGGACGACCTCTCGGAGGAGGAGATGCAGCGCATCGCCCGCGTCGTCGGCGTTGGCGCGGTTCGCTACAACATCGTCCGCGTGCAGCCGGAGAAGCAGCTGACCTTCCGCTGGGAGGACGCCCTGAACTTCGACGGCAACAGCGCCCCCTTCCTGCAGTATTCACACGCTCGCGCCTGCAGCATGCTTCGCAAGGCCGGAGAGTTCCCCATGGTCGAGGACTGCTCCCTGCTCCAGGACGAGTTCGAGCAGAGGCTGCTCCGCGTCCTGTCCTGCTTCCCGGATGTCGTCCGGGAGAGCGGCGAGGAGCGGCGCATACACGCCATGGCCGCCTACGGCCAGGAGCTGGCGGCGGCCTTCAACCAGTTCTACGCTGCCGTGCCGGTCCTGTCCTCCGGTGCCGAGAAGGAGTCTCGACTCACCCTGGTCCACTGCGCCCGCACGGTGCTCGCCAGCGTGCTGGGATGCCTGGGCATCGGCGCCCCGGAGGAGATGTAGATGGAAATCCGCCCCATGCGCATCAAGGACCTCCCTGCCGTGAGGGAGCTGGAGCTGCAGCTCATACGCGAATACTTCGCAGCCACCCTCGAGAACAAGTGGGAGGAGCTTCCTGAAGAGTGGAAGGACGGCCTGGGCGCCAGCGCCCACGGCTTCTTCCCGCACTATGTGCAGGGTGGTCTCAGCCTGGTGGCGGAGGAGGACGGGGAGATCCTCGGCTTCATATTCGCCCAGATGCTGGAGAAGGTCTACAACGTCCAGAGGATGCTCTGGATCGAGAACATGGGAGTTCACCCCTACTTCCGCCGCATGGGGCTCGGCTACAAGCTCCTGCGCGCCTGCCTTGAGGCCGGCTGCGAGCAGGGAGCGGAGCTCGCCCACAGCGCCATACAGCCGGACAACGCTCCCTCGCTGATGCTGCACAAGAAGCTGGATTTCTTCATCGACCGGCGGGAGATAGCGCTGCTGGACCTTACCGAGACGAAGAAGAAGACTCCGTCCTGAGCCTGGCCAGACGGGACTCCTCCTGCGGAGTCCAAACGCCTTCCCTGATTTCTCTTCCCAGCGCCTGGGAGAATCCTCGGCGCAGGGTTTCCGCCAACTCCTCCCAGCTGATGTCCACGCCCTGCTCCCGCAGCGAGGTCATCCCTCGATAGGAGCGCTCCTTCAGAGGGATGAGGATGGAGTCCATGGCCTCCAGGTCCAAGTCCACGATGAGGGTGCCCTGCTGTATCAGCACCCCGCGGCGCCGCGCCTGGGCGCTGCCGGATATCTTCTCCCCGTCCACCAGGACGTCGTTGATGGGCTTGTGCACCGCCTCGATCCCCAGCAGGCGAAGGGCCTCCACCAGGCCTCCGCAGATCAGTGGGAATATGTCCTCGCGCTTAGGGGGAAGCCTGTCTGCGGAAACGGTGAGGGAGTAGATCATCTGCCCTGAGTCGGTGTAGATGCAGGAGCCGCCACTCGGCCGCCGCACGACCTCCGCGCCCATCTTCTCCAGCGCCTCCATGCGCAGGCAGTCCTCCGGACGGGAGAAGCGCCCCAGCGAGACCGTCGGCCGATCGCGACGGTAGAGGTGCAAGGTGTCCGGGGCCTCGGCGGCCGCTCGGGCATCCAGCAGGACCGTGTCGCGGAGAACGCTCTCCCGCGGGCTGCAGATGCCGCTGTCTATCAGACGCATCGCATCAAGGAGAAGAAAGGAAAAATAAAGGTTTTGGGGAAGGGTGTTTGTGCCTAGCGTCGGCGACTCTTGCGAGCGGACTTGCGGCGGGGCTCCTCCTCCGGGGCGGGAGCGGGCTTCGGGGCCTCGACAGCGGGCTCACGAGGGCCGCCCTTCTTGAAGGAGTCTCTGCCCGGCAGGCGGTTGCGGTAGTAGAACAGGGCCACTATGATTCCGATGACCGCCACTATGCCCACGAA
>CAYXFQ010000121.1:0-2223 GCA_964464345.1 uncultured Methanomassiliicoccales archaeon
GCACTCGGAGCAAGCTGCTCACCCGCATTCGAGACTGGCAGAAGAAGAGCAATGTGCTCCCCCATGCCGACGGCAGCCGCTGGGAGAGCTCGGTCCCGGAGCCGGTCCTGGCCGAGGCGCTGGACCAGGACCGAGAGGACCTGCTCCGCCTGGTGCACGACGTCTACCTGAACCTCATCCGCCGCTCCATGGCCGAGAACCGCCTCAGCTTCGGCCTGCTGGAGCTCTTCGCATTCACCATACTGCACAGCGACCGCGGCGCGCGGCGGGAGCATGCCCACCGCTACCTGATGATCGACGAGTTCCAGGACACCAACGAGCTGCAGTTCATGATCGCCCTCCTGCTCCTGAAGGAGCCCAACCTCTGCGTGGTTGGGGACTGGAAGCAGGGGATATACGGCTTCCGCTTCGCCTCCATAGAGAACATAACCGAGTTCGAGGGGAAGCTGGAGCATCTGCACAGGCTGCTCAATCGCGGGGAGGAGAGGATCCCCTTCCCGCTGCCAGCGGTGAGGAGGGAGCACCTGACCGAGAACTACCGCAGCCATCCCTCCGTCATCGAGACCTCCTTCCGGGCGCTCTACAGCCACGGCACGAAGGACGATGAGCTGGACAAGGGCTGGCTGGACCGGAACGTCACCCCCCTGACGGCCGCCAACGAGGAGGTCTGCCGCAACGGCAGCGTGGAGTTCCTGCAGGCCGGCAGCAAGGAGGAGCAGTACGACATGATTCTGGACCGGGCGCTCTGCTACCTGCAGGACCCGGACACCCTGATAGCCGACGGAGGGGAGATGCGCCGCGCCAGGCTGGGCGACATTGCGATTCTCACGCGCAACGGGCGCCCCCTGCAGGAGCTCAAGATCAGGGCCGACCAGCGGGGCATCCCCGCCTACCTGGACGGCGACATGGAGGTCCTCTCCGGCCCGGAGGGGAAGCTGCTCCTGGCCTGGCTGCGCTACCTGGAGGACCGGCGGGACCCCCGGGCGCTGGCGGTCATCCTGGACTGGGAGGGGCTCTCGCTGTCCGCCATGGAGCGCTTCCTGGACAAGGAGGCCCCGGAGGAGATCCTGGCCCTGCGCGAGGACCTGGAGTCCAGGCGCGGCCTCCTGCTGGAGAAGCGGCGGCGCGTCACCGCCCTGATCGCCAGCATCTTCGAGCAGAACGGCATGGACAACGACATCTGCCAGTCCATCATCTCCCTGCTCTCCGCCCTGCAGAGGGAGAGCATGGTTTCCATCAACGAGATCATCCGCATGCTGGAGGAGGACATCCAGGAGAGGAAGGAACACCCGCTGGAGCGCAGCCTGCGCAGCGACGCCATCTGCCTGCAGACCATGCACGGCTCCAAGGGCCTGGAGTATCCCATCGTCATCGTCGCCCGCATCGACCGGGGGAGCATGCCCATGTCCGACAGGGACAATGAGCTCCTGCGCATGGAGCCGGAGGTCGGCCTGAGGATGCGGGAGCTCTATCATGAGGAGGGCGGCGTGCACCGCATCTACCGGGACTGGCGCTGGGGAATCCTGGGGGCGCTCTTCCGACGGGACCTGGACGAGGAGAGGCGTCTGCTCTTCGTGGCCCTGTCCCGCGCCCGGCAGCATCTCTGCGTCACCAGCCATCTCCCTTCCCAATTCTTCAAGGACCTGAGTCAGGGCAAGGGGGAGAAGCCCAAGCTCCGGCCCCAGCCGCTGCAGGTCAGCTCGACCGTCGGCGACGGCAGGCGACCCGTGCTGGAGACCCCTGACCCCCGACCGGCGCGGCTCACCTCCCACGACCTGGGCGGCGAGGCCGTCCACAGCGGGGGCAAGGGCAAGGAGCATGGCCGACGGGTGCATCAGGCGGCGGAGCTGATGCTGCGTGGCCAGGTGCCGAACGACGACCTGGAGGAGATCGCCCGGCTGCGGGAGCTGATAGACTCCCTGGCGGGGGCGGAGCAGCTGCTCTCGGAGGAGGAGTGCTTCCTTCCTCTCGAGGGCGCCTCGATACGCGGGGCCGTCGACCTGGTGGCCGTCTTCTCGGACCGGGTGGAGATCCACGACTTCAAGACCGACGGCAGCCGCCGCAACGAGGAGCTCTACCATGTCCAGGTCTCGGTATACGCTCACGCCGCGGCCTCCCTCGGCAAGCCGGTGCGCTGCTTCCTGCAATACCTATCCCTGGGCCTGGAGGTGGAGCTGGACCCCCTCCCTCTCGACGACATCCAGCGCAGAGTGAACGCCCGAC
>CAYXFQ010000122.1:0-2214 GCA_964464345.1 uncultured Methanomassiliicoccales archaeon
ATCCTCTCCAGCAGCTGATCCTGCCCCTGGCGGACTATCTGGGAGGCCTGCTGCTCGTTGATGCCCAGATCCCTCACCAGGCGCTTGACGATCTCCTCCGGCAGCTCCGGCAGGTTCTCCTCGATCTGCCGCAGCCTCTCCTCGCTCAGCGTTATGGGCGGGACGTCAGTCTCAGGGTGCATCCTCGCCGGCCCGGGCAGTGGCCGGGAATAGCGGGAAGTCCCATCGGGCAGAGGGTCGCGGGTCTCCTCCGGCACTCCCTCCAAGGCCTCGTTGCCACGAATCCTGGCAGCCTCCAGAGCAGCGGTGGCTCTGGCACCGGGAGCGGCGCATATGGCGAAGGCGTCCCCCTCGACGAGAGAGAGCATCTCCCTCAGGGCGCTCACCTCTTCCTCAGTTATGCCGTGGGCGGGTAGCTCGTCGCTGTGGAATATTCCCCTGACCCCGTGCACCCGCGCCCGCTGGGCCATCTCGGCCCCCAGGCGCAGCCGGCCGCCGTCCCCGTTGAGGACGCCGGCGAAGCCAGGCAGGCGTATGGCCATCACCTTGCCCTTGGACTTGAGGGCGGAGCGCAGGACGTTGGACTTGGTCTTCTCAAACACGGCAGTGGCATCGACCGGGCCCTCCTCCAGCGGCTTGACGCCACGGGAGAGGAGTATGTCCCTGATCTCCAGCAACCGGTTCTGCCTCTCGATCTCGTTTTCCAGGTAAAGGGGCAGAAGCCGGAGCTCCTGAACTCCCTTGATCTCGATGCGGGCACCGCCCGGGATGGAGATGTTGAGGTCTTCCCGTATGGTGCCGATGCCGCGCTTGACGCGGCGGGTGGCTCGCAATAGGGTGCCGATGCGCAGGGCGACCTCCATGGCCTCCTCCGGGGAGTGGATGTCCGGCCCGGTGGCGATCTCGATGAGCGGTATGCCCAGGCGGTCCAGGCGGTAGGTCACCTCTCCCTCGTCGCCCTCGACCTTGCGGGCGGCGTCCTCCTCCAGGCAGACCGCCTGGATGGATATGCTGCGGCCGCCGACCTCGATGCTCCCGCCGCTGGCCACCAGGGCGCTGCGCTGGTAGCCGGAGGCGTTGGAGCCGTCGATGACCATCTTGCGCATGAAGTGGACCTCATCCACTATCGTGGAGCCCAGCATCTTGGCGAAGGTGAGCACCGTGTCAACGGCGTCCTCGTCCGCCCCGTGCGGGGGCTCCTCGTCCAGCTCCACCAGGCAGCTGGACTCCCCCGCGGGCTGATAGCGGAAGCCGCGGGCCTTGGCCGCCTCCTGCAGGGCAGCACGGTCAATCTCGCCGCTCTCGCCGGCAACCGGCCGCAGGCGACGGTAGTGGGTGGGCTCCTCCGACTCCACGAGCTCGCTCTTGCAGGAGCAGAAGAGCTTGCGGGTGTCGAGCTGCTGGTGGATCTCGATCCCACAGATGACGCGAGGCTCAGACATCGATGCACCTCCTGTCGCCGCACTCGCCCTGAAGGGGCTGCCTCATGATCCCTCCAATCTCCGACTCATCGTGATTCGCCATGACCCACATCAGCTTGACCCAGGCCGTCTCTGGGAGCATGTCGTCGACCGGGATGACTCCCATGCCGAGGAGCTCCTGGCCGCCGGGGTAGACGTTGAGGTTGGTGCTTCCACCCAGACACTGAGTGCTCATGACCACCTGCACTCCGGCCTTGACCGCCTTCCCCAGCAGGCTTCGCATGGATGAGTTGACGTGACCCATGCCGCTGCCGGCGATGACAACGCCCTTGGAATTCATGATGATGTCCTCGAAGAGAGCGGGAGACATCCCCGGATACTGATGCAGGAGAACGACGTCCTCCTCCATCTCCGTGCGGGGGCTGACCTTGACCTTCCCCTTCCGCCGGTAGTCGTCGGCAGTGACGCTGATCTTCCCCTTCTCGTCGATGTGAGCGAGAGGATTGACGTTGAGGCTGCGGAAGGCGTCCCGTCGGGAGCTGTGCATCTTCCGCACCCGCGTGCCGCGGTGGAGAGCGAAGAGGTCGTCGGAGGGCCCGGCATGCATCATCACCCCCACCTCAGCCATGTCCGAATTCAGGTTGAAGCGGGCGGCGGCCAGCAGGTTGGACGGGGCGTCGGAGGACGGCCGGTCCGGGGAGCGCTGCGCCCCCACCAGAGTGACCGGGCGACCGATCTCGCCCAGCATGAATGACAGCGCGGCGGCGCTGTAGCCCATGCTGTCAGTGCCGTG
>CAYXFQ010000123.1:0-2171 GCA_964464345.1 uncultured Methanomassiliicoccales archaeon
CTTGGTGGTGGTCATCACGTACTACATGCCGCTGAGCATCATCGCCAAGGCCACAGCCGTCTTCATGGGCTTCACCGCGGCCGCTTTGTTGCCGGCTTATACGCATGCCATATTCAGTCGTGTCCCCAATGCCCGGGCGGCGAAGTTCAGCATCGTCATCGGCTCCTTGGCGTGGTCGTTGTGGGCGTTCTTCATCCACACCTCCACATCGGTGAACATCGGGCTCTGCCGGGCTTTGTTCGGCAAGGACTCCTTGGCCTCCCTGCCGTGGACCAAAATCGACCCGTTGGTGATTGGGCTGCCGATTTCCGTCCTGGTCCTCCTGACGTTCCTCCTTGTGGACCATGTACGCCAAAAGGGCCAGCCTTCCACGGCTTGATTGAAAACCATTTCCCTTTTCCTTATCCAGGGAAGAACATATTAAATAGGTTTCTCACATAATCTGGCTTGCTAGGCTTGACCGGGATGTTCGGCGTATCCTTGTATACCGAAACCGTCGATATGCGGAGGTGACAGCGGGGGACGTCGTGTACCGATTCCGGAGGCCCATGCTCGAGACTATGAAGCCTTGTCTTGCGGGGCTGGCGGGAGTCTGGTTCGCAGCCGGAGGGCGGCGGACCCACTCTTATCGCGGAAACCGGGTCAGGCCCTGACGGGAGCAGCCTAACCGTGAGCCGTCAACGCTCGCGAGGTAGCGGGGTTGAGAATTGGGGTGGACCACCTTCGGTTGAGGAAGCGGCAACCTCCGTGGCCTAGCACTCTCACCTTTTCAATTTGGGGCGACAGCCGGTTATGATGTCCTTGGCGAAGTCGAAGAGGACGCGGGTCTCGCCGCCCTGAGTGATCTTGAACTCGTATCCCTCCTCCACCTTTCCAACCACGGCGCCGTCGACCTTGACCTTCGCGAAGATGTCGGTGATCTCCTGAGAGTTCTTCGGGTCGCAGGTGAGGACGAAGCCGCAGCCCTGATAGGACAGCAGCCAGCGGAGGAAGTCCACTCCCTCCGGGCGGGGTATGAGGTCGAGGTCGACCGTGGCCCCCATGCAGCTGGTCTCCAGGAGCATGCCCAGGGTGCCGAGGCAGCCGGGGTTGCTCATGTCCTTGCCGGAACGGGCGAGGTTGCGCTTGGCGATGATCTGCATCGCCTCGAACTGCGCCTGGACCAAGGAGTCCTCTTTGCGAGAGGTGGTGTCCCAGGCGTAACGGAGATTAGGTGGGTAGTAGCCCTCCAGGTCCATGACGAAGACGATGTCGTCTCCGGGCTGGGCGGTGTGGCTGTAGATGACATCCGAGGCCGCGACGATGCCGAGGATGGCTACGTCGATGGCGTGGTAGTCGCAGTCGGGGTGAGTGTGTCCTCCCACTATCGGGACGTTGAACTTCCTCACTGCCCGCTCCATCCCCCTCATCACCTGACCGCAGATCTTCAGATCCTGCAGGGAGATGATGTCCACCATCGCCAAGGGCTTGCCACCCATGGCGGCGATATCGTTGACGTTGACGAGTACGGAGTAATAGCCTGCGTAGTAGGGGTCGCTCTGCATGAGCGACTCCATGATGCCGTCAGCGGCGAAAAGAAGGCAGTCGTCCCCATGTGCTATAACTGCGGCGTCTTCGCCGGAGGAAGCAAGAATGGTGGAGTTCCTGTGCTCAGGAAGGAATTGGAGGATGTCGTGGATGGTGTTCTTGCGAATAACACCTGGGTACGACCTAATGCTGGCCACGATGTCGTCTAATTCCATCGTCCGAGAATGTGGGAAGGATGATAAAAAAGGTTCGGTTTTAAATCAGGCGGGTTTGCCTGGTGTCCAGTACGAGATGTCGGAAGTCGTAGCAGTCCACGAGGAGTGACTCCATGAGGGCGTGAAGCTCCGATTCCAGGCCCTCATTCACTTCATCAGGGAGGAAGGCCGGCTGGTTAGAGGGCACGTTCACGCCAGACTTCTTGAGCAGTCTGCGGGCATCGCTCACACTGTCCTCGTCCGCTTCCCTGTAGGGGGGATTCATCACGCCTGCCATCTTGAGCTCATTCTCGAATACCGCTCTCTTGAAGAGACGGTTCAGACTGTAGATTATGAGGTCCTCAGGATGATTGGAGATCTCGCGACACTTCCTCCCAATGCGCTCGTATATGGAGTCTGCAGCCTGCTTTATGGGAGTGTACACCTTGG
>CAYXFQ010000124.1:0-2163 GCA_964464345.1 uncultured Methanomassiliicoccales archaeon
CCTGCGTACGCCATGACCTTCCCTGCGAAGATGACGCCCTGGCCTCCGAAACCTGCCAGCAGCACGTTGAGATCCTTCATCCCCTGACCTCCTTGATGTCCTTGTAGACGCCCAGCGGATAGTGCGGGATCATCTTGTCCCTCAGCCACTGGAGGGAATCCTCCGTGGAGAGGCCCCAATTGGTGGGGCATGTGGACAGCAGCTCCACCATCGTGAACCCGAGCTTCTCGTCCTGGTACTGGAAGGCCTTCTTGATCGCCTTCTTGGCCTCGTTCACGTGCTTCACGCTGTCAAGAGCGGCACGCTGTATGAGGGCCGTGCCGTCGATGGTCGCCAGCATCTCGCAGACCCTGAGGGGGTGCCCTGCCTCGTGCACATCCCTGCCGTAAGGCGTCGTCTGGGTCATCTGCCCGGGAAGGGTCGTGGGGGCCATCTGGCCTCCGGTCATCCCGTAGATCGTGTTGTTGATGAATATCGCCGTGATGTTCTCGCCTCTGGCCGCCGCGTGGACGGTCTCCGCCGTGCCTATCGCGGCCAGGTCCCCGTCGCCCTGGTAGGTGAAGACGATGCTGTCGGGCCTGGCACGTTTCACTCCGGTCCCTACGGCCGGCGCCCTTCCGTGAGGGGCCTGCACCATATCGCAGGAGAAGTACTCGTATGTGAATACAGAGCATCCGACGGATGCTATTCCCACCGCCCTGTCCTCCATTCCCAGCTCGTCCAAGGCCTCGGCCACCAGCCTGTGGGCTATCCCGTGGGTGCAGCCGGGGCAGTAATGGAACGGCTTATCGGTCAGGGCGCGCGGCTTCGATGTTATCTTTGCCATATCATGCACCTCCGCTGAGCTTGACTATCTGATCGTAGACCTCTCTCGGCGTGGGTATGACCCCGCCTGTGCGGCCGTAGAACTCCACGGGCTTCCTGCCGTTCACGGCCAGGCGCACGTCCTCCACCATCTGGCCCATGGACATCTCCACGGTCAGGAACTTCTTGGTCCTCTTGGAATCGGCGGCCCTGCCTATCGCATCATCCGGGAACGGCCACAGGGTTATGGGCCTTATCAGCCCGGCCTTTATGCCCTCCTCACGGGCCTTGTTCACCGCGGACCTGGATACGCGGGAGGATGCGCCGTATGCGACGACCACTATCTCCGCATCATCCGTGAGGTATTCCTCGGCACGCTGCTCCTTCCTCTTGACCTCGTCGTATCTCTTGTAACGCTGGATGACCAGGTCCTCCAGGTCATGGGGCTGTATGTACAGTGAGTTGACCACGTTGCGGTCCCTGCTGTTCCCGTGGCCGCAGGCGGCCCACGGCTTCTCCGGGAGCTCGTCCCCGATGGGATCGGGCAGCATGACGGGCTCCATCATCTGGCCCAGCATACCGTCCGAGAGCACCATTGTGGGCATGCGGTACTTATCGCCGAGCTCGAATGCGCCGGCGACCAGATCCACCATCTCCTGGACTGTGGACGGTGCCAGTACGATCATGTGGAAGTCCCCGTGACCCGTGGATTTCGTCGCCTGGAAATAATCAGCCTGAGAGGGCTGTATGCCTCCCAGACCGGGACCTCCGCGCTGAACGTTCACTATCAGCATGGGAAGGTCCGATCCCGCTATGTACGACAGGCCCTCCGCCATGAGACTGACACCGGGGGAGGACGTGGAGGTCATCACCCTCACGCCTGCCGCGGCGGCTCCGAGAACCATGTTTATGGACGCCACCTCGGACTCAGCCTGAAGATAGACGCCGTTCATCTTTGGCAGCCTCTTCGCCATATAGGCGGCCACCTCGGTCTGAGGGGTTATCGGATAACCGAAGAAATGCCTGCACCCTGCGGCTATGGCCGCTTCGGCGAGAGCCTCATTGCCCTTCATCAACACTCTTTCCTTCATTCTCATGCCTCCACCGTTATCGCCACATCCGGGCACATGGTCCTGCAGGCTCCGCACCCTATGCATTTCGACTGATCCGTAAGTCTTGCCGGATGGTACCCTTTAAGGTTGATCTTGGTCATGTCCAGCTCGATTATCTGCTTGGGGCATGCTATCACGCACATCCCGCAACCTTTGCATACGCTACCGTCAACGTGTATTGTGGGCATTCTGTCATCTTTCTCCGAATACGTCATTCCCAGGGGGTTCTGACGTGAATATCGAGCGG
>CAYXFQ010000125.1:0-2147 GCA_964464345.1 uncultured Methanomassiliicoccales archaeon
TGGTGCCGCGAGCCGGGCTCGAACCAGCGACTTCAAGATCTTCAGTCTTGCACTCTCCCAACTGAGTTACCGCGGCCTTTCAATCTCTGGAAAGTTGATTGCTGTTATATAGTTTACTGAAACCACGTTTGGGGACCAGATGGGGCCCCCCGCCCAGATGGTGGCCAGCAGGGGGACTTTCCCTAAAGCGAATATAAATATCCTTTAACTGCTATCGTGACCACATTGACCGACTTTTCGGTCTCTGAGGGGAGGGAGCCATGGTCGCCAGGAGGGACTTCAGGAAGTTCAATGCACGCCGGGATGACCGGGAGGGCATAGCTTCCGTCATCGGCGTGATTTTCGCCCTCATGATATTCATGACCCTTCTCGCCCTGCTCGTCACCTCCTTCGTCCCCGCCTGGGAGAAGGGTAACGAGCTGGATTTCTCCAACGTGGCCCGCTCCCAGATGGGCCAGGTGAAGGGCTATGTCATGGACTTGAAGACTCAGGGCGATGAGCGCTACGTCCCCTTCCAGACCGCTCCCTCGCCGGTGCCGCTCTTCGGGCGGCCGTACTGGGGAGAGCTCAACTACAGCTACGGGGGCGATGGCGCTTCGGTCATGACCATCACCTACGGCAGCAACACTGAGATCGCCAGAGGCTCCTTCAGCCACCGCCTCATCAATTCCCACAGCACGATTGAGGTGATCTACGAGCACGGGGCGCTCATCCTCATCGATGGGAAGGGCGACGATCGCCTCGGCATCGTCAAGTCTCCCCCGAGCATCTCCCTGTACACCAGTGGAGGGAAGCAGACCCTCAACATCACTCGGATAGACATGATGGACCGCAATCACGTCGTCACCTCCTCCGGGACGGTGGGGGTGAGGATCTCCCTGACCCAGGACGTCATGTCATCGGGCGAGCCCAAGTCGGTGACTGGTCCGATCACAATAACGTGGGAGAGCGCCAACGCTCAGGCCTGGGCCGACTGGGCAGTGGCAGAGTTCGGAGCTAGCGCGGTTGTGAACTATGACGAGTCGACCAGCACCACCACGGCAGTGTTCAGTGGCGTAGACTATATCGAGCATCAGCTTTTGAATGTGAAGATCAGCATGGAGGGCTGAGAGCATGGACAGGGTTGAGGAGTTCCCCGTGGAGGAGCCGGAAGTCGAGGGAGGAGGGCGCTTCCGCAATGCCTATCTCCGCTTCTTCCGGGGCTTGTCGCGGGGAGGCAGCCTGGTGCGACTTCCCGCGGGAGAGCTGCAGCGGCGCCTGGACTGGTCCGAGGGCAAGGGCTCCGGGATAACCGTGATCCCCAGCTACGCCGAGGACGAGGCCGAGGTCCTGGAGATTTACCCAGTCACGGAAGGTCTCACCTACGTGCAGATAATCTACGACAGGAAGACCGCTGAGAACCGCCTTGTCGTCCTCGAGCCCAGCCTCACCCGGGAGGAGGAGCTCCTGCTGCTCCGCATCAAGGACACCCTCCAGCGCACCCTGAACTACGACTGGGAGCGGCTGACCAAGATGAACAAGGGCACCTATCTCGTCCAGAGCGTGCGCTCCTACCTCGAGAGCAGGCCCATTGACGTCACTCCGGAGACCCAGAACCGACTTGACTATTACATCCTCCGCGACTTCGCCGGCTACGGGCCCATAGACGTGCTCACCCGCGACGACAACATCGAGGACATCTCCTGCGACGGGCACCGTCGCAACATCTTCGTCTATCACGGCAAGTACGAGAGCATCAAGACCAACGTCATCTTCGAGGCGGAGGAGGAGCTGGACTCCTACATCATCTTCCTGGGCCAGGCCTGTGGCCGCCAGATCACCGTCTCGGAGCCCCTGCTGGACGGCACCACCCCGGAGGGCCACCGCGTGCAGGCCACCTACTCCGACGAGGTCACCGCCCACGGCTCCACGTTCACCATTCGACGCTTCAAGGACCGGCCGCTGACTCCCACCGACCTGGTCCGCTTCCACACCGCCTCGGCGGAGATCATGGCCTACTTCTGGATAGCGGTGGAGAACGGGGAGTCGATGATCATCTGCGGAGGCACCGGCGCCGGCAAGACCTCCACCCTGAACGTGGTGTCGCTCTTCATCCCCCCGGGAGCGAAGATCGTCACCCTGGAGGACACCCGGGAGATCAACCTCCC
>CAYXFQ010000126.1:0-2140 GCA_964464345.1 uncultured Methanomassiliicoccales archaeon
TCAAGACCACCATTCCCTTCCATAGACAACTGATGGAGCACCCGGACTATTTGGCGGGCAACTACACCACCAAGTTTATGGAAACCTTTAAAATGGATCCGAAATACCAGGACAATCATTGATACATGCCCCGTTGTATACGGGGCTTTTTCTTTATGGAGCTGAGCTATTGGGAACATAGGACCTGGTTTTCCGAGGTGGACTTCACCATCATCGGCAGGGTGCTGGCCGGTGATGAAAATGTATTAATCAAGGATAACTCAATCATTAATCTGGATGACCAGGGCTACGAACACTTCCGTCGTTGACTCTCGCTACTATGAGGCCGTGGACGGGGGCTACCGCTGCCTCCTCTGCCCGAACTTCTGCATCATAAGGAAGGGTTCCCGCGGCCTCTGCGGCACTCGGCGGGCCTGCCCTGAGGGATTGAGGGCGGTGAACTACGGCCAGGTGTCGGCATTGAACATCGACCCCATGGAGAAGAAGCCCCTCTACCACTATCACCCGGGCGAGGACGTCCTCTCGGTCGGCGGACTGGGCTGCAACCTCTCCTGCGACCACTGTCAGAATCACAACATCTCTCAGACCATGGTCGGAGAGGGGGACAGCACCTTCATCTCGCCGGAGAAGCTCCGGGAGCTCTGCCGTGCGAAGGGGATTCGGAACCTGGCCTTCACCTACAACGAGTCGGGCATCTGGCTGGAGTACATCCTGGACGTCCTGGAGGGGCAGGACGACCTGCATGGAATCATGGTCAGCAACGGCTACCTCAACCCGGAGCCGGTGCGGGACCTCTGCCACGTCGTGCGGGCGATGAACATCGACGTGAAGGGCTTCAGCGAGGAGTTCTACCGCAACGTCTGCCACGGCTCGCTGGCGCCGGTGCTGGAGACCGCCGCCATAGCCCACTCTGAGGACCTACACCTCGAGCTCACCTATCTCGTCATACCGGGCCGCAACGACAGCCCGGAGGACATCAGGAAGTTCTGCGACTGGGTGGGGAGCAGCCTGAGCGTCTCCGTGCCGGTTCACTTCACCCGCTTCCACCCTGACTACCTGATGATGGACGCGCCTTCCACCCCGCTGGAGACGCTTGCCGCCGCGCGGGACAGCGCCTACGACAGCGGCCTGAAGTACGTCTACATCGGCAATGCGCCTGTGCATCTGGACAGCCATACCTACTGCCCCAGCTGTGGGGAGAAGGTTGTTGAGAGACGGGGATTCGAGGCCCGCTTCCTGAACATGGAGGACGGCCGCTGCCAGGTCTGCAGGAAGCAGCTGGACTTCATCCTCTGAGGTGTCTTCTTGACTCTGGACCTGCCCACTCTCCTCTCACTTCTCAGGGAGGAGTACGACGTGAACTCCTGGTGGCCGAGATCGTCTCCCTTCGAGGTGGTCCTGGGGGCCTTCCTCACCCAGCAAACTCGCTGGGAGAACGTCCTCACAGTGCTCGACTCGCTGCGCGAGGAGGGCTTGCTGGACGTGGACTCGCTGGCGGAGATCGATCTCCCGACATTGGAGGAGTTGGTGCGCCCGGCGGGATTCTACCGCCAGAAGGCGGGACGCATCCGCCACTTCGCCCGCTACCTGCGTCAGAATCATGATGGCGAGATGGAGAGCCTGCTGGCAGGGGATCTGGCCTCCTGCCGGGAGGAGTTGCTGTCTCTCCCCGGCATCGGCCCGGAGACCGCTGACTCCATCCTCCTCTTCGCCGGTGGCAAGCCGGTCTTCGTGGCCGCCTCCTACTGCCTGCGCACCCTCGGGCGCCTGGGGATCAGCGATGCCGACGACTACGAGACGCTGCGACAAGAGGTGGAGGCCGAACTGGGACCGGACGCCGAGGCGCTGGGGGACCTCTACGCCCTGCTGGTGGAGCTGGCCAAGGACCGCTGCCGGCCTCGGCCCCTCTGCGACGGCTGCCTGTTGGAGCAGCGCTGCCAGATCAGAACATGAGGAAGAGCAGGTTGCCGACCAGGGCCACGAAGAGCAGGCCCATGGTGATGGGCAGCAGGAAGGGGATTTTTGGAGTGACCCAGACCCTCTCTCTACCCAGTGACTCCAGTGCGGTGTAGATCTCCTCCTCCCTCGACTGCGGAGACCTCAGGATGCGAGCCTTTCCATCCTCCACCCTCTCCATCGG
>CAYXFQ010000127.1:0-2128 GCA_964464345.1 uncultured Methanomassiliicoccales archaeon
GATCGCTACCTTGGCATGGTAGAGGCCGCGAGTTCAAATCTCGCCCAGTCCACTTCCTTTTCACTTCTTCCTCAATCCACGATTGAGTTTAGCAGTGCCCATATACCTGAAAGCCATCTCTCCGCTTGATGATCATAGACGCACACGCTCACTACTGGGTGCGGGAGATGATGCCCAACGAGGTCATCCGCGCCTACATGGAGCCCATTTTGAAGTTGCAACGTCAGTTCGGGGAGTTCCTCGACTTCGGCCTGGAGGAGGAGATCCCCATGGCGGACTATCATGCTCCCATCTCCGACATCCTCGGCGTCATGGACATCTGCGGCATAGACAAGACCCTGATGCTGGGGATAGACTTCGAACTCCTGGGCGGCACCACCATGAGCAACGAGGGCTACTTCGACGAGCTCTTTGACACCTGCTCGGTGGATGAGCGCCTGATCCCCTTCATCTCAGTGGATCCCAACCGCGGCGAGGAGGGCCTGAGGATGCTGGAGAGGCTCGTGAAGAAGCACAACCCCGTCGGCTTGAAGGTCTACCCCGCCACCGGCTTCTACCCGGACGAGGAGCGCTACGACCCCTACTGGGACATGGTGGAGGACCTTGGACTGCTGGTGCTATCTCATGCCGGCATGGCACTGGCGCCCATGGAGGAGAAGTACTGCCGGCCCACGCACATGAAGCGGGTGGCCGAGAAGCATCCGGACATGAACATCATCATCGCCCACATGGGCGGCAAGTTCCACGAGGAGCTCGCGCCCATCATGCGGGAGCACGACAACGTCTACACCGACTGCTCGGCGCTGCAGGGCTGGATGCCCTCGGAGCCGGAGCAGGTCTACAGCCGCCTGGAGAGCATCTGCGGGGAGTTCCCGGAGCGAGTGGTGTTCGGAAGCGACTTCCCCATCTACGAGGAGCGCTTCTCCACCTATCAGTTCATCAACCTCATACGGGACGGCGACTGGGGATCTGACAAGCTCAAGGCCGATCTCCTGGGTGGAAACATGGCCCGTCTGCTCTAGAGGGAAGGTAAAGTATATCATAAGAGGAAATTAATTCCTCTCCATGGATCTCTCCTTCCTGGCTGCGAAGCCGGTTCCGCAGGCGCTGATGATAGCGGGAGGCGTCATAGCTGGCTACCTCGCCGTCCTGTATCTCCAAGACCGGGAGTCGCAGAAGTACAAGGCCTCCACCTTCCTGGGGCTGCTCGTCGGCCTGGTGCTGCTGGTGGGCTCCTACGCGGTGTTCCGGGATGCGGCCCTCCCGAACTTCTCACTTTCTGTGATGCTGCTCACGGGCTTCGCCCTGTTCTTCCGGCCGATTCAGCGCATTCCGATAGCCGCCGTGGTCGGTCTGCTGGTCGGTGTGATAGTCTACATCTATCTGGGAGAGATCTCCGACCCTGCCTGGGAGCTGGTCACGGTCGGCACCGGGCGCATCGTGGTCTCGGCGGTCGTCACGCTGCTGATATTCACCGCCCTGAACTTCGTGGAGCAGATCCTGGACTTCACCAGCATGGTGCTCAACGCCTGGCCGGTGCTCATGATACTGGGAGTTCTGTCCATCCTGGACGCCGCTTCGCTGCTGATCTACGACGATTCTCTGCTGGCGGTGCTTGTCGCCTCAGGGGCCCTGTAGTAAAGCTTTAAATCGGAAGAAGTGTTCGAGGGGAATGCGGGCCCGTGGCTTAGCCTGGATATAGCGCTGGCCTTCTAAGCCAGACGCCTCGGGTTCGAAAGTCCCAAAGGGACCGAAATTCCCGACGGGCCCGCCACTAGATGCAAAGGTTAAATTAGATTGGCCTTATCATCATCGCAGTCAAAGAGGAGTAAGCAATGAAAAGAAGTTCACGCGCCTGGAAGAAACGCGGTAACCAGAGATGGAAGTGGCGCAAGAAGAAGATGCGCCGCCGAAAGAGAGCGCAGAGGATGCGCAAGAAGTAATCACGCTAATGGGGGTATAGGGTAACTCGGTATCCTCGCGGGCTCCAGTTATCGGGAGTGATTAGGAACGGGTTTGCTGAAGTTATGATGAATAACTGGAGCGATGACCCGCTAATTCGCGAGGGGTAGCTCCCCTCGTGGTGGAAACCCGCTGATAGGGGTTCAAATCCCCTTGCCCCCACCTT
>CAYXFQ010000128.1:0-2008 GCA_964464345.1 uncultured Methanomassiliicoccales archaeon
ATTCTCTCGCGGGCCCGGTCGATCTCCGCCGCCCCCCAGATGATGACCTGATAAGGATATGAGCTGACGATATCCTCGTAGAGGGATTCCCGCTTTGCTCTGCTGAGAAGCTTGGAGTCCTTCACCCCCAGCTCCCGGAGCGATTCCTGGTCCCGGCAGGACACCGCAGCCACCACCAGCGGCCCCAGCACCGGCCCCCGACCGGCCTCGTCCACCCCGCAAATGAGCATATCCATGTTCAGAACACGTCTCCCCGAGGACCTCGTCCCCGTGTCAACCATGGAAGTAGTCCGAGACAACAACTTTAAGTTTTTCACGATAATGGCCCCGCGGTTCAAATGAATCCCGTATGTGACGTGCAGAGCCGCCACCTGGAATCCGGCTTCAAGCTGACTAAGGTGGGTGTGACCAAAGTCAAGAAGCCCGTGCGGGTGAGGCGGAACGGAGCGGTCAACCTCATCAACGAGACCCTCACGTGCTGCATAGACATCTTCGTGGACCTCCCCTCTCAGCAGAAGGGGTCCCATCTTTCCCGCAACCTGGAGATCATCCGGGAGATAGTGGACGACAGCGTTCGCAACCCGGTCGACGGCGTGGAGACGCTGGCGACCATCATGTGCCACCAGCTCATGGAGAAGCATGAGTACGCCAACTACGGCGAGGTGCACGTGGTCGCTGACTACTTCCGCGAGGCGACCACCCCCAACCAGCGCAGCAGCCTGGAGTTCTACAAGCTCTTCGGCATGGCCAAGGGCCGCCGGGGCGAGGGCGTGCGCAAGACGGTCGGCGTGGAGGTGGTGGGTATGACCGCCTGCCCCTGCGCCATGGAGACGGTCACCGACTCCCTGCGCCGCGAGGGCCGCTACAAGAACTGCGACGTGCCGACCATGTCCCACAATCAGCGCAACGTCTGCACCGTGCTGCTGGAGGTGGACGAGAGCATCGACATCGAGGCCAACGACCTGATCGACCTGGTGGAGGCGTCTTTCTCCTCCCCTACTTATGAGATTCTCAAGCGCGACGACGAGGCGGCGGTGGTCATGAACGCCCACAGCAACCCCAAGTTCGTGGAGGACGTGGTCCGGGACGTGCTGGCCAAGCTGGTGGAGCGCTACCCCGACCTGCCGGACGACTCCCTGCTGACCGTCCGGAGCGAGAGCGAGGAGTCCATCCACAAGCACAACGCCTTCGCCGAGAGGCACACCACCCTCGGCGAGCTGAGGCGATGAGCTTCAAAGCTCTGGCGGTTGACGTCGACGGCACCATCACCGACCCCTCCCGGCGCATCGAGACCCTGGGGATAGAGACCCTGCGGGAGCTGGAGGCCAAGGGAGTGAGAGTGGTACTGGCCACGGGCAACGTTCTGCCGGTGGCGCTGGGTCTCAAGACCTTCATCGGGCTCAGCGGCCCGGTGGTGGCCGAGACCGGCGGTGTGGTCTACCATGACGGGGAGATCCATCTCCTTGAGGATGGCGAGGGCCCCCGCCGCGCCTACGAGCGCATCAGCGCCATCATGGACGCCCCCCGCCTGCTCACCGACCGCTGGCGCCTCTCCGAGGTGGCCATGCTGCCGGAGGTGAGCGAGGAGAAGGTGCGGGATGCTGTGAAGGGCCTGGACGTCCGCGTGGAGAGCAGCGGCTTCGCCGTGCACATACTCGGCGCCGCCCATGACAAGATGGCGGGAGTCCGCAAGGCCGCCTCGCTTCTCGGGATAGATGTGGAGGACTTCCTGGCGGTGGGAGACTCCGACAACGACATGAGCATGCTCGCCGGCTGCGGCATGGGCGTGGCAGTGGCCAACGCCACGCCTGGAGCCAAAAGCGTCGCTGACATGGTCACTGAGGGCAAGCACTCCGCAGGGATGCGGGAGGCCCTGATCAAGCTCGGGATGATCTGAGCGTTTTCTTCTCAGAGTAGGCCCTTGGCCTCTTCCGCGGACATTCCGAGCGCCTCCAGCATGAAGGTCAGAGCCTTCTTGGCGTAGGGCGCGCGAGCGGCGGGGTCTGCC
>CAYXFQ010000129.1:0-1967 GCA_964464345.1 uncultured Methanomassiliicoccales archaeon
GCCTCCTGATGCCCAGCATCAAGCTCGAGAACGTGACCAAGCGCTTCGGGCAGACCGTCGCCGCTGACGGCATGAGCCTGGAGATCGAGGACCAGGAGTATCTCTGCATCCTCGGGCCCACCGGCGCCGGCAAGACCACAACCCTCCGCATCATCTGCGGGCTCACCGCCCCCAGCTCTGGCAAGGTCCTCTTCGACGGGAAGGACGTCACCAACCTGGAGGTGGAGAAGCGGGAGGCGGTCATGCTCTCTCAGACTTACTCGCTGTTCCCGCACATGAACGTGCAGGAGAACGTGCTCTTCGGGCCCTCCATCAAGGAGTGGTCCGAGCGGGACTGCCGGCGACTCGCCCGCAACATGCTGGAGATGGTCCATCTCCGCGGCCGCGCCCATGCCATGCCCTGCGAGCTCAGCGGCGGCATGCAGCAGCGCACCGCCCTGGCCCGCGCCCTGGCCTCCGGGTCCAAGATACTGCTTCTGGACGAGCCCCTCCGCGCTCTCGATGCCCGCCTGCGCATCGAGCTCCGCAAGGAGCTGCGCTCCCTGACCAAGAGTCTCGGGCTGACCTGCGTCCACGTCACCCACGATCAGGACGAGGCGCTGGTCATGGCCGACCGCATCGCAGTCGTCCGCAGGGGGAAGGTGGTGCAGGTCGGCACCCCCAAGGAGGTCTTCGAGAACCCCAACTCCCCCTTCGTGGCCAACTTCCTGGGCCAGTCCAACTTCTACCGCGGGGTGATCGAGTCCAAGGAGAAGTGCACCGTCATCAGGGGAGAGGACGGCACCCGCCTGCGGGCCCGGCCCTGCGACCTCCCCGTGGGGGAGGAGGTGATACTGGCGGTGAAGGTCGGAAACACCAAGCTCAAGCCGGACAGCGGCAGCCTGGTGGGAATAATCGAGAGGATGCTCTTTGAAGGGAGCAACGTGCACGTGGACCTCCGCATCAGCGACGAGGTCCGCTTCTCGGTGAAGATGCCCAACCGGAAGATCGGCGACTTCGAGATAGGGACGGAAGCCCATCTGGACTGGAACCCGCGGGAGGCCTCGGTCTTCCCGATACCCCCCGAGGGGCTGGAAGAGGAATTGAGGGTGGACTGAAATGCCGAAGGTATCCTTGGAAGACATCAGCATGCGCTTTGGGGACATCACCGCCGTCTCCAAGATGGACCTGGTCATCAAGGATGGGGAGTACGTCACCATCCTCGGCCCTTCCGGCTGCGGCAAGACCACCTTGATCAAGATAATCTCCGGCATCCTGGTCCCCACTGAGGGCAGGGTGCTGATTGACGGCAAGGACGTCACCGGCCTGCCGATGGAGGACCGTGACAACGGCTACGTCTTCCAGAACATCGCCCTCTTTCCCCACCTGAACTTGGAGAAGAACGTCGGCTACGGCCCCAGGGTCAGAGACCAGTCCAAGGAGGTGCAGACGGAGATCTCCGAGAAGTACCTGGAGCTGGTGAACATGCTGGACCGGCGCTACATGCTGCCGGGGGAGCTCTCCGGCGGGGAGCAGCAGAAGGTGGCCATCGCCCGCGCCCTGGCCTCCGGAGCCAAGCTCCTCCTGCTGGACGAGCCCCTCTCCGCCCTGGATGCCAGGGTGAGGGTGGACCTCCGCTACGACATCCGCCGCCTGGTGAAGGACCTGGGCATCACCGTGGTCCACGTCACCCATGACCAGGAGGAGGCCATGTCGGTATCCGACCGCATCGTCCTCATGCGCAACGGGAGGGTGGTGGAGTCGGACGCTCCGATGAATCTATATCGTAGCCCCTCCAATATATTCACCGCCTACTTCATAGGCGAGACCAACCTCCTGCTGGGGGCCATCTCTCGCCAGGACGAGAAGAACGTCTACGTCATGCTGCGTGACGGCTCTGAGGTGAGGGTGAAGGAGGCGGCGTTCAAGCGTCACGACGCCGTGGTGCTGTCGGTCCGGCCGGAATACGTCTACACGGCCAACGAGGG
>CAYXFQ010000130.1:0-1962 GCA_964464345.1 uncultured Methanomassiliicoccales archaeon
CCGCGGTCATGATCGCCTCCCTGGCGATCTTCCTGGTGCAGATGTGGGACGTGTTCCGAATCACCTATCAGATGGAGAGGGCGCTGCAATGATGCCCCTCGACCCCCTGGGCGGAGACGACTGGACCGAGACTTTCCGACCCCAGTCCCTCGATGACGTGCGGGGCAACCCCAAGGCGGTGTCCACCCTGCGTGACTGGGCCCGCGCCTGGAACGAGGGGAAGCCCGGCAAGAAGGCGGTGGTCCTCATGGGCCCGCCCGGAGTGGGCAAGACCTCCGCCGCCCTCGCTCTCGCCCAGGACATGGGCTGGGGCCTGGTGGAGATGAACGCCTCCGACCAGCGCACCGGGGACGCCATACGCCAGGTGGCCCTGCGGGCATCCTACTTCAACACCTTCACCAGCGAGGGGGAGTACCTGTCCACCGCCGACGGCGGGCGGAAGCTCATAGTCCTGGACGAGGCGGACAGCCTCTTCGGCCGCGAGGACCGGGGAGCGGTCCCGGCCATCGTGGAGCTCATCAAGGACACCCGTCAGCCGGTGATACTCATCGTCAACGACTTCTACGGCCTCAGCCGGCGAAGCTCGTCCATCAAGACTCACACCATCCAGATCAGGTTCAACCGCCCCCGGGCGAGCGAGACCGCCAAGGTGCTCGCCTCCATCGCCCGGCAGAAGGGCGTCCAGGCCTCTTCCGGCGCCCTGATGGCCATTGCGGAGAGCGCCCGCGGCGACATTCGCGCCGCGGTTAGGGACCTGGAGTCCCTCGCCCTCGGCAAGGACATCCTCACCGAGGAGGACGCCGAGCGCCTCAGCGGCCGCATCATCCGCAAGGACATGTACGACTTCATGTCCGCCGTCTTCCGCTCCGGCGACCCCGCCCTCGCCCGGCGCAGCATGTCGGAGATCGATGAGAGCCCCGACCACGTGCTGCTCTGGGTGGACGAGAACATGCCCTTCGAGTATCGCCAGCCGGGGGAGCTCATCCAAGGCTACGAGCGGCTCTCCCGCGCCGACGTCTACCTCGGCCGGGTGCGGCGGAGGCAGTACTACCGATTCTGGGCCTATGCCTCGGACATGATGTCCTTCGGCGTGGCCCAGGCTCGCAGCGGCCCGGCCCCCGGCGGCCACCGCTATCGCTTCCCGGGATACCTCATGAAGATGTCCCGCAGCAAGTCGATACGGAACCTGAGGAACGGCACGGCGGCCAAGATCGCCAGCCACTGCCACACCTCCATATCACGAGCTCGCCACGACATCATGCCTTACTTGCAATCCATGATGAAGGAGAACGTGCCCTTCCGCGCCCACATGGTCCGCGCCTTGGAGCTGGACGTGGAGGAGCTGGCCTTCCTGCTGGATGAGAAGATCGACTCCCCCGCGGTCAAGGCGGCCATGACGGGGGAGCCGGAGGAGGCGCTGGAGCCGCCCAGCGCTCCGATGCGGAAGCCGCGCAAGCCCCTGCCGCCGGCGGGGCAGAAGAGCCTCCTGCAGTTCTGAGGTGAATGGGAATGGACGAATCCTACCGGCGCCTGCTCATGAAGCAGCAGTACCGACTTCACAACGAGCATGCCGCAGTGAAGCTGTGTCACTGGATGCGGCAGAGCCTCCTGCACGGGAGAAGCTGCTACAAGCAGGACTTCTACGGCATAAACAGCCACCGCTGCCTGCAGATCACCCCCGCGCTCAACGAGTGCGACCAGATGTGCCTCTTCTGCTGGCGGGTGCAGGGCCACGACTTCAGCGTCGAGAAATGGTCGGAGCCCAAGGAGATGCGGGATGCCCTCATCGAGCATCAGCGCAAGCTCATCACCGGCTTCAAGGGCGACCCGCGCTGCGCTCCCGAGATCTACGAGGAGGCCAGGGAGCCAAACATGGTGGCCATCTCGCTGGCGGGGGAGCCGATAATCTACCCCCACCTGAGCGATCTCCTGAAGGAGTGTCACTCCCGCGGCATGACCACC
>CAYXFQ010000131.1:0-1962 GCA_964464345.1 uncultured Methanomassiliicoccales archaeon
AGTCCTATAGGAGCCAAGGGAGGCTGGCGATGGGAATCACCGCCTCCCCGGGCAGCAACGTCTCCCGCATCCAGGAGGTCTGCGAGAGCCTGGACCTGTACCGGATCGAGGTGCGCAGCGAGAAGGACCCCGACGTGCTCCCCTACGTCCACGACATCAACGTCATGGTGGTGGAGGTGGACATGCCAGATGACCTTCTGCGCATCATCGCCCACCTGCGGCGCATGCTGGACCGCGTCGTGGAGGAGATGCTCTCGCTCCGCGTCATGGACCCGCGCCGGCCGGCCTCGGTCACCCATCTTCTTCAAGTCGGACGCAGCCTGCAGGCCCGTCTGCGGAACGGGGAGCGCTCCCCCGTCATCTACCGCGCCCTCTCCCTGCAGGCCATGGCGGTCAAGCTCAACCACGCCATCGGCCTCGCCGAGACCCAGGGCACCTCCGCCCTGCGGCAGTACCTGGACCGCCTGGAGAAGGAGTCCCTGGGCGCCAAGGCCAGCAAGGCCTCCATCGAGATCGCCTCCCAGGAGGAGTTCGAGGCGGTCAAGGAGATCCTGGCCACCACCCGGGTGGAGCATCCCAAGCTCTCGCGAGTGATGTCGCTGGTGAGCTGCCTCATCAACGACCGGCCGGGCTCCAAGGCCCTGGTCTTCGCCCACTACCGGGACACCTGCGAGCTGCTGGTCGGCTGGCTGGAGAAGATCCCCGGCGTGCGGGTGGACATGCTGGTGGGCCAGTCCGGCGAGGGCGGCCTGCGGCAGAAGGAGCAGATCGAGGTGCTGGATCGCTTCCGCAGCGGCGAGAGCAACGTGGTCGTGGCCACCTCGGTGGGAGAGGAGGGCCTGGACGTGGTCAGCACCGACATGGTGGTCTTCTACGAGCCGGTGCCCTCGGAGATTCGCACCATCCAGCGCCGAGGGAGGACGGGCAGGAGCGACACCGGGGAGGTCTACGTCCTCATCGCCAGGGGCACCCGGGACGTGGCCTACCAGAGCAGCAGCGACAGCAAGGAGGAGGCTATGCGCCGACGGCTGATGAACCTCAACCGCTCCCTTCGCAACCGAGCCATACAGGCGCGCGAGGCCAGGCAGCGCTCCCTGCTGGATTACTCCGGGGTCAAGCGTTAAATCGCAGAGCCCGATATCCTGGCATGCTCTTCCTCCACGTGGCCGAGGTCTTCGACCGACTGGAGGCCACCAGCAGCCGCCTGGAGATGACCGACATTCTGGCGGAGTTCTTTCAGGGCCTGGACCCGGAGACGCTCGCCTCGGTGGTCTGCCTCACGCAGGGCAAGCTCCATCCTGACTTCATACCGCAGAAGCTGGGCATGGCCGACCGGATGATAATCAAGGCCCTGGCCTTCACCGGCGGCTACGACGAGGCGGAGGCGGAGCTCCTCTACCAGAAGGAGGGGGACCTGGGCACGGTGGCGGAGGAGATCGTCTCCCACAAGAAGCAGACCACCCTCTTCTCCCAGCCTCTCAGCCTGGAGAGGGTCATGGGCAACCTGGAGAAGATCGAGAACGCGGAGGGGCGCAGCTCCCAGACCCTCAAGGTGAAGCTGCTGGCCGACCTCCTGCACGATGCCGAGCCCCTCAGCGCCCGATACCTCTCCCGCCTGGTGAGTGGCCGCATGCGCCTGGGAGCGGCCTCCATGACCATCCTGGACGCCTTGGCGCTGGGCCTGGCCGACAAGGAGGACCGCCCAGAGATCGAGAGGGCCTTCAACATCAGCTCCGACCTCGGCATGGTCGCCAAGAACCTTGCCGAGGGAGGGATGGAGGCGGTGCGGGCCATGCGCGTCCAGCCCGGCAACCCGCTGCGGGTGATGCTGGCGGAGAGGCTCCCCACCATCGAGGGCATCATGGAGAGGATGGGCGGCTCCTGCGCCATGGAGTACAAGTACGACGGGGTGAGGATGCAGGCCCACATGAAGCCGGAGGGCACCGTGCTCTACTCCCGGCG
>CAYXFQ010000132.1:0-1961 GCA_964464345.1 uncultured Methanomassiliicoccales archaeon
AGATGATCGAGGCGGGCGTGGATGCCATCGTGGTCGCGGCCGGCATGGAGGGCGCGCTCCGTACTCTAGTGGCTTCGAGAGCCCACGTTCCGGTGATCGGGCTGCCGGTCTCCACCGGCTACGGCCTGGGCGGAGGCGGGGAGGCGGCCCTGATGAGCATGCTGCAGACCTGCTCCCCCGGCTTGGCGGCCGTCAACATCGACAATGGCATCGGAGCCGGCGCCATGGCCGCCCTGATCAGCATCCAGAAGCGGCAATGAGTCCCCGACTGCGGCGAGCCTGGGTTCGGCCATGCTCGCTCCCTCAGTAGCTTCAGTCACTGCCGCCACACCCTCGAAAAGCATGATATACCCCCAGGTCATCGAAACGTCATGCATCGGGGCCCAGTCACCTTCGAAGTCCCGCAGGAGCTCAGCGCCAGGGACAGCCCGCGCTGTGTCATCTGCAAGGGCTCCAAACGACTTTGCGGCAAGGACCGCTGCCCCCTGATGATCAAGTTCTACTCCCAGTCGCGGAGCATGCCGATGATGGATGCCAAGGAGATCGCGGGCTCCAGCCCTCCGGCGGTCTTCGTCGGCCGTCACGGCTACCCCAAGGTGGAGATCGGCCCCCTGCTGCCTCCCATCATGGGCGACACCACCGTGATGGACACCCCGGAGATGTGGGGCGGCATGGGCATCGAGGAGATCGTGGACTTCCGCTTCAGCCTCATCCGTGGCAAGCACCGCATCGACGCCACCGACTTCGAGGCCGGTGGACGCATCGTCGACCAGGTGCAGGAGCTCGCCCTCGCCCGGGACCCGCTGGACATCGAGGCCACCTTCCGGCAGAAGCCGCGAGGGAGGGTCATACTCGACGACGAGGTGCAACCCTTCGGCCCCTCCGCCACCTTGGACAAGATGCGCAGCGGCAACGGCTACTACCATCGCGACCTGGAGAAGGTCTTCTACGACACCGACCTGCGCGCCTCGGAGGCGGTGACAGACCTCTACAAGGAGGGAACGCTGATCTCCGACATCCAGAAGGCGTTCTCGGTCGGGACCATGGGCGTCGGCAAGAGGCGTCGCTTCGTCCCCACCCGCTGGAGCATCACCGCCGTGGACGACATCATCGGCAAGCACATGCTGCAGGAGACCAAGCACCGGCCCACCATCGACGAGTTCCGCATCTATCAGTGGGAGGCCCTCGACAACCGCTGGCTCATACTCTTCATGCCCTGCTCCTGGCGCTACGAGCTCATAGAGGCCTGGTATCCCAACACCACCTGGAACCCTTCCGGCCGGGACATCTACGTGGTGTCCGACTACGAGTTCTACGACGGCCGCAAGGACTACGCTCAGATCGGCGGCTGCTACTACGCCGCCCGCATGGCGGTGAACGAGCTCCTCACCGAGGAGAAGAGGCAGGCGGGCGTGGTCATCTTCCGCGAGGCCCACCCCGGCTACGTCATGCCGGTGGGAGTATGGAACGTGCGGGAGAACGTCCGCCACGCCCTGCAGACCCTTCCCTATCGCTACGAGTCGCTGGAAGGCGCCCTGCAGCATGTGGACCGGGTCATGGAGATCCCCCGCAATCGCTGGATACGCAACTCCGGCATCCTCAAGGACTGGATGACCCAGAGGAGACTGGATGACTTCCTTTGACTTCCTGGAGCCGCCAGCCTGGAGCGGCGAGTTCCGCATGGTGGAATGCCGCAAGGCACTGGGCCCCTCCCGCTTGCCAGGAATCGACTGGGCTCTCAACCCCTACGGGGGATGCGAGCACCTCTGCGCCTATTGCTTCGCACCCGAGCTCACCCACACTCCCTGGGAGGAATGGGGTGTGGTGCGGGTGCGCAAGGGGATAGCCTCCCGCCTGGAGAGGGAGCTGATAGGCCTGAAGGGAGTGATAGGCGTCGGAACGGTAACCGACCCCTGGCAGCCGGCGGAGAAGCGCTTCCTGAGCACCCGCTCCTGCCTGCA
>CAYXFQ010000133.1:0-1948 GCA_964464345.1 uncultured Methanomassiliicoccales archaeon
CCAGGCCGGCGGCGACGATGTTCTTGGCCACGTAGCGGGCGGCGTAGGCGGCGGAGCGGTCCACCTTGGTGGGATCCTTGCCGGAGAAGGCTCCTCCTCCGACCTTGCCGATGCCTCCGTAGGTGTCGACGATGATCTTCCTGCCGGTGAGCCCGACGTCGGAGGTGGGCCCGCCGATGACGAAGCGACCGGTGGGGTTGGTGAGGATCTTGGTGTCCTCGCTCATGAGCTCCACCGGTATGATGGGCTCGACCACCTTCTCGACGAAGTCGGCGTGGATGGTCTCGTTGTCGACGTCGCAGTCGTGCTGGGAGGAGACCACCACGGTGTCCACGCCGACGGCCTTGCCGTTCTCGTAGCGTATGGTCACCTGGGTCTTCCCGTCCGGCCGCAGATAGGGCAGGGTGCCGTCCTTGCGGACCTTGGCCAGCTGCAGGGCGAGCTGGTGAGCGAGCATGATGGAGAGCGGCATGAGCTCCGGGGTCTCGTCGCAGGCGTAGCCGTACATCATCCCCTGGTCGCCGGCGCCGATGTCGCCCTTGTCTCCCTCGGACTCGCAGGCAATCCCCATGGCGATGTCGGCGGACTGCTCCTCGACGAGAACATCGAGCTTCAGGTCGCAGTAGCAGAAGCCGGAGTCCTCGTGGACGTAGCCGATGTCCTTGACGGTCTCACGGACCACGCTGTCGAAGTCTATGCTGCCCTCGGAGCTGATCTCTCCCAGGACGAAGACCCTGTCAGTGGTGACGACTGTTTCACAGGCCACCCTGGCCATCGGGTCGACCTGAAGGAAGGCGTCCAGGACGGCGTCCGATATCTGATCGCACACTTTGTCCGGGTGACCTTCGGTCACGGACTCGGATGTGACTAGGTAAGAATCGCTCATTATTATCGTTGATGAATCGAGGGACTGATATTTTATATCAACTGTTCAAGCTGAAATAGTTGAAGATAGCGCTCAAGGGCCGCTCTGAGGCTCGGAACGCCTGCTGAACCATCCCCAAACGGCGTCGCAGTCCGCCTTGTCGACGTCCTTGACCTTGAATCTCTCCGGCGCGGGGGAAGATAGGACTGCAACGCTCAGATGGCGCAGGGAGGCCATCCTCTGCATGGGGTGGGCGCTGAGCTCCAGGGACTGTATGCGGCTCCTGCTCAGCATGATGGTGCTGCGGCTGTAGAGCCTGTTCCGGAGGCAGAGCTGCCCCTCCGCCACGCAGATCCCCGCGTCCTTGTGACGGACGTATCCCAGCAGAAGGGCGGGAGGCATCAGCAGCAAGCCGAGGAAGAAGTACTCGCTGGAGAGGGCGAGGATGATGGTCAATATGACGGGTAGTACGAGGGCCCGGGTCATGTAGCGCCGCCGGGAGCGGCGCGGGAGGGTATTGAAGGCCTTGGGGAGCGTGTAGCCGGGCAGGAACTCCGCCAGAAAGGCCTCCACATCCCTCTTCGGCAGTATGGGGCAGAGGAGCTTCATCTCGCCCACATCCCGGTCGCTGCCGCCGGCGAGCTCCATCCGCAGGCTGCAGCGGCCGATCAGCTGCAGGGGCGGCGACTCGCGCACGGTCAGGGCCTGCACCCTCTCCAGCGCCAGGCTGGCCTTTCTCTCCTCCAGCAGCCCCCAGCGGATATGCAGCATGTCCCCATCCCGGCGCACGTTGAATCCGTAGTACTGCACCCAGAAGTAGAGGGTGGACACGAGCCAGGAGAAGAGGGTCAGGGCCAGAGCGACGAGGATGATCACCCGCAGGGGAGTGGACTCCAAGGTGCCGACGACGGCGTCTATCCACTTCGGAGGGATGTACTGCATCACCTGGGTGTAGATGACCAGCAGGAAAGAGAACAGGATGAGGAAGCGACCGGAGCTGAGGCCGGCGAGGAGCAGCTCCCGGCCCCCGATGCTGAACCCCTGATCGGCTGGAGTCTCCGGGTCGGTCGGTAGGCCCCTCTC
>CAYXFQ010000134.1:0-1945 GCA_964464345.1 uncultured Methanomassiliicoccales archaeon
CTCCTTGGCCATGGCCAGGCAGCGGTCGGCGCTTCCGCCTACTCCCACTCCCACCAGGGTGGGCGGGCAGGGGCGCCCTCCGGCGCCGAGGACCGTCTCCAGAACGAAGCGCCTCACTCCCTCCAAGCCCTCGGAGGGGTTCAGCATGGCCAGGCGGGTCATGTTCTCCGCCCCGGCGCCCTTGGGGAGCACGGTGATCTCCATATGGTAGAGGTCCTCGGGCTGAAGGTGTATGAGCGGCATCCCCGGGCCGAGGTTGTCGCCGCTGTTCTCGCGAGTGATGGGGTGAACGGTGTTCGGGCGAAGCGGGATCTCCTCGGTGGCGCGGGCGAGGCCGCTGCGAATGGCCTCCTCCACCCCGTCCACAATCTTGCCTCGCACGAAGAACTGAGGTATCCCGGTGTCCTGGCAGATGGGGTAGCCGAGGAACTCCGCCTTCTTGGCGTTGTCCAGGATGGCGCCCAGCTGGGTCACGGCGATGGGGTTGCTCTCCCAGGCGGCAGCGGCCTCCAGGGCCCAGGCGATGTCAGGGGGAAGCTTGGTGTTGGCGAGTCGGAGGAGGTTGACCACCACGTCCTCCAGCGGTTCAGGGAGCTTGATCATCGTCCCGGATATGACCCGTATGCTCTAAAAGCATGCGGTCTGACAGCGACTCTTTAATATCTAATTATAAAGATGCGGGGAGACATGAGAGACGAGCTGGAAATCGTGGAGCTGGAGGCGACGCCATCGCTGCGCATCCGCTTCCGAACGAGCAACGATCGCGTTCAAGCGGCCATAGATGATGCCTTTTTAGAGCTGCTTTCCCACCTGGCGACTACCGGGGTGGAGCCTTGCGGCCCGCCCTACGTGGCCTGTCTCTCCTACGACCAGGAGGGTAGCGAGATCGAGTGCGGCCTCCCGGTGGCGATGGTTCTGGAAGTAACTGGGAGGCTGGAGATGGGCGAGAGCCCCTCCGGCAAAGCGGCCCGCGCGATGCACCGTGGGCCACGCTCCCGCCTGATGGAATGCTATGCGACAATGATGCGCTCCCTGGCGGAGACCGGCGAGAAGAGGGCGGGGCCCACCGTGGAGCGCCGCCTGGAGGAGAATCTGACCGAGGTTCTCTGGATGCTGCTCTAGGGGAGCAGCAACAGCTCGCCGTCGATCTCCGCCACCGGCAGGCTCTCCCCCGGCTCGTAGCCGGGCGGCAGCCGTATGTCGACGGTCCTCATGTTCAGGGGGTGCAGGACCTGCGCCTCCCCCTCGGAGGCGCTGACCAGGATGGCCTCCATCGCGTCCTCGCGGGGGACCGCCATGCGCAGGGACTTCATGTCGGAGGGCTTCACCGCCTGCGGGCGGAAGCTCCTCAGGTCCAGCATCCTTATCGCGTCCCGGCTCACGCCTTGGACCAGGAGAGGTTTCCCGTCACGGAGGAGGACGTCGCCCTCCTTGTAGAACGGCAGGCGTACCAGATAGGTCACGCGGTGCATATCGGTGCCGTCGTCCTTGCGGCCGACCAGGGTGGAGGACTCCTTGAGCTCCGCCCCGTACTCGTGGACGAGGTCCCGCGCCAGGCCCCGGCCCATGGATATCGATGAGAGGTAGAAGTCCAGGCCGCCGTGGATCTCCTCCACCTTGGATACGAAGGCGTCCCGGCTCTCCTTGGAGAGCTGGTCGACGCGGGCGAGGACGTTCTCCAGTATCTCCTTGCGATGCTGGAAGTCCAGGTCCCGGGCGGGGCCGCGAATCTGCAGTATGGACTCGTAGTAGTTGCCCAGCTGCCGGGAGCAGCGCTTGCAGACCGCGTTCTTCAGGCGGACGATGGTGCTGGCCAGGGCGGTCTCGCGATTGCCGTCGATGTCCAGATGGAGCTCCAGCTCCACCTCGTAGTTGCGAGGGTCGTTCTCGTTGACCCTGATGCAGACCTCCCGCACCCGGGCCTCCTCGATCACCCCGACGGCGG
>CAYXFQ010000135.1:0-1927 GCA_964464345.1 uncultured Methanomassiliicoccales archaeon
CGGCTCCTTCACCGTACCGGTGATCGTCGCCGACGCCATGGACTAGTTTCTGCATACGGTCGGCGAAGCCAAGTCCTATTTGGTCCTCGGAGGCAAGCGCCTCACTGACAACTTCCTCGGCGACGGCCAGTTCGTGATGCCCGCCATCATGGCCGGCCTGCCGGACGACCACGACCTCAACGTCATGGGCCACAGCATGCCCATTCTGAGCGTGCAGAGGGCGTCCAGCCTGGAGGAGGCCATCGAGATGATCAACGACTGCGAGTTTGGCCCCAGCGCGGGGATATTCTCCAAGGATGAGTCGGAGATCGAGGCCTTCCTGGCCGGCATCAACGCTGAGAGCGCCTACGTCAACAGCCCCAGCATCGAGCCGGGCCCGGCGGCCAATCTCAGCCTCCGGGACTTCCAGGCCTGAGTCAGACTCCGCGCAGGACGACCTTGCGCAGCTCGGCCTGGGCCTGCTTGGCCATGGCCAGCATCTCGGACTCCGGGTAAGGGTCCAGGACGCTCAGGTTCTCATCCAGTGTAACGGTGGGACGGAACTGCTGCAGCGCATAGAGCCTAGCCCCGCGTATCTCCTCCGCGATGGAGTCGATGTCCTCCTCGGTGACGATGTGCGGAACGACCGTGGTGCGGAACTCATGGTCCACGCCAGAGTCCAGGATCACCTTTATCGATCGCCGTAGGTCGTCTAGGTTGACCTCCACTCCCGCGGCGAGGGCGTAGCGCTCGTTCAGGGCGGTCTTGACGTCCATGGCCACGAAATCCACCAGTCCGGCGCCCAGCAGGTCCTCCAGGACATCCGGCCGGCTGCCGTTGGTGTCCAGCTTGATCTTCATGCCACGGGAGCGCAGCTCCTTGATGAAGCGGTGCAGCTCCGGGTGCAGAGTGGGCTCCCCACCGGAGATGACCACACCGTCCAAGAAGTCGCCGTGCTCCTCCACGTAGCGGAGAATGTCCTCCCCATCGATCTCCTGGTTGCCCTCGGGGTCCAGGACCAGGTCCTTGTTGTGACAGAAGGGGCAGCGGTAGTTGCATCCCGGGAGGTAAGCGGTACAGGCCACCTTCCCATCCCAGTCCAGGAGGGTGGTCTTGATGAATCCTGCGAATCTCATCATTCCTGGAGGCTCCCGGGAGGTTATAGTTATTGCCGCAAGGCATCTTTAATTAGCTTCCAGCCCGATGAGGCGGGCATGGTGGAGCACGAGGTCAGATTCTTCCCCGGCGGCCAGAGCGTCCGGGTCGAGGATGGTGCCAGCATATGGGAGGCGGCCATCCGTCTGGGCATCCGCATCGACGGTCCCTGCGGGGGCCAGGGGAGATGCGGCCGCTGCCAGGTCATCTGCCCGGGACATGAGGGCGAAGAGGGACGGGAGTCCATCGACGCCGCAGACTGGGAGGCCGGAGTCCGTCTCGCCTGCCAGAGTCTTGTCCACTCCGACCTGGAGGTTCTCATACCCTCCCCCGACGCCGGGGACGTGCAGGCCATCTCCAGCCACGCTGAGCTGGGAGCCTACGACCTAGATCCCCTGGGCAGCGGAGGGCTGGGACTGGTTGCCGACATCGGCACCACTACGGTGGCAGTCTCCATCTTGGATCTCGCCAGCGGGGAGGAGCTCGCAAGCGCCTCCGACTACAATCGCCAGATAGTCCTTGGGGAGGACGTGCTCAGTCGTATGGAGTACTCCGAGGACTCCGGCCCGGAGAGGCTTCGCGAGCTGGTCCTGGAGACCATCAACGACCTCGTGGACGCCTGCGACCCCGGCTATGGGAAGCAGATCAGCGCCGCGGTCATTTCGGCCAACACCGTCATGGCCCATCTTTTCCTGGGCGTCGACCCCTCGCCCATGCGCTACGAGTCCCTGACGCCTCTGGTCAGGGATGCCAAGATCAGCGGCGCCGAGAGCGGTCTGAACATCCTCCCGGA
>CAYXFQ010000136.1:0-1886 GCA_964464345.1 uncultured Methanomassiliicoccales archaeon
GATGTGATGAGCATCAACGATCAAGTTTAGCGAGGAATTCATATGGTTAAGGCATCCAAAGGTCCCAGAAGCAAGACCCGCAACCTCCTGAAGAAGAAGCCGCGGGCCCGCGGCCTCTCCCCCATCACCATGGAGATGCAGCGCTTCGAAGTGGGACAGAAGGTCAACATAGTCATCGACCCCAGCGTCCACAAGGGCATGCCCTACTCCCGCTTCCACGGCAAGACCGGCACGGTCCTGTCCGAGAGGGGAAGGGCTTACGAGGTGGCAGTCCGCGACGGCAACAAGCTCAAGACCGTGGTGGCCCGCCCCCAGCACCTGAGAAGGAACGTCCTCTGAGGAGGCATCAACATGAGCAACGAGCGATTTGTCAGTCTGTCGGAGATGAAGAGCATACTGGAAGAGGAGAGTTCCCGCCGGGACCTGACCCACGACCAGAAGTCCGCCCTGGAGCACGCGGAGACCTTCGTGAAACTCTCCCCTGAGGATACCCAGCAGCTGATAGATGAGCTCCTGGCCCTTGAGTTCGCGACCGAGTTCGCCTGCTTCAAGATCGCTGATATTCTTCCTAGGCACCCGGAGGACGTCCGGGCCATATTCTCCAAGGAGCGCGTCTCTCTGGAGAAGACCCACATAAATCAGATAATTGATATAGTGGGTAAGTACCTCTGACAGAATAGCCAGTCTAGGGGGTGGATCTTTGGAAGAATATGCTTACATTTTGGATTATCTAGCCCAGGGCCTACCGGGCTCCCACGGTCGTCGCGGGCCTACCTGCTTCGCATTGGGGGAGTCTAAGTTCAAGCTCTTTGAGCTGGAGCCCCTTCCTGGAGCCATCGTCAACATCGGCGAGAAGGTCTACATCGGCGAGGACAAGGAGAAGCGCGAGGTCATCAGCCGCGTGCAGCGGAGGATCGGCTTCGGCGAGCTCACCAACGCCGCCCAGCTGGAGCTGGAGTTCGTCATACTGGAGATAGTTCAGTCTGACCCTGCTCGCTTCATCCGCATCTACAACGAGGCCCAGCCCATCAGCCGCAAGCGGCACCTCCTGGAGGAGATCCCGGGACTGGGCAACAAGTCGGCAGTGGCCATATACCAGGAGGTCCAGCGCAACGGCCCCTTCAAGGACTTTGAGGACCTCAGCGCCCGGATACCTTCCGTCCGGACCCCTGACAAGTTCCTGGCACGGCGAATCATGGATGAGCTCGCCGACGACGACATCAAGTACCGCATGCTTGTGGCGAGATGAGTCGGCGGGAGACCAGTCGTCAGATCGCGGAGAGCGGGGTCACCCCCCGCAAGAGCCGCGGACAGAATTTTCTCATTGACGGCCGAGTGGCTGACCGTCAGGTCGCCAACGCCGACATCCAGCCTGGGGAGCGGGTGCTCGAGGTGGGACCTGGCCTAGGCATACTCACCGAGCGCCTCCTGGAGGCCGGCGGCCCGCTGACCGCCATCGAGGTGGACCCCCATCTGGCCGCCTACATACGGGAGCACTACGGAGAGCGCCTGGAGCTCATCGAGGGGGACGCCCTGAAGGTCGACCTCCCCCCTTTCGACGTCTTCGTCAGCAACCTGCCTTACAGCATCTCCACCCCCATGATCTTCAAGCTCCTGGAGCACAGCTTCCGCCGCGCGGTGGTGATGGTGCAGAAGGAGTTCGCCCTGCGCATGGTGGCCAACCCGGGGGAGCTTGACTACTCCCGGCTCACGGTCAACGTCTTCTACCGCGCCGACTGCCGCATCCTGGAGGAGGTGCCCGCCTCCCGCTTCAAGCCCCGGCCGAAGGTGGACTCGGCAGTGGTGGAGATAGTGCCTCGCCCCGCACCCTTCGCGGTGGCGGACGAGGAGCTCTTCCTAGAGGTCGTGGACCGCTGCTTCCAGCA
>CAYXFQ010000137.1:0-1861 GCA_964464345.1 uncultured Methanomassiliicoccales archaeon
GAGGCTCTGCAACAAGATCTTCAATCTGGGTCAGTTCGTCTCCCGCTTCTTCGATGCGAAACCTGAGAGGCCGGATGAGCTGAGGCTCCCGGACAGATGGATACTCAGCAGATACTCCGGCATGGTCGCCAGGGCCTCGGCCTTCTTCGACGAGTACCAGTTCGATAAGGCGATGAAGGAGGTCGAGAGCTTCATATGGCACGAGTTCGCCGACCACTACGTGGAGATGGTGAAGTCCAGGAAGGACGACGCCGTCAGGTACACATTGTACACAGTGTTCCTGGGCTCGCTCAAGATGACGGCGCCGTTCCTGCCCCATGTGACCGAGGATGTGTACCAGTCATGCTTCGCGAAGCACGAGGGCACGATCAGCCTGCATCTGACATCCTGGCCGGAGCCCGTCATGAAGGATGACGAGGCGGCGGCCGCAGGGGATGTCCTTAAGGACATCATAGCCGCGATACGCGGCTGGAAATCCGAGAAGAAGATGGCGCTGAATGCCGGCATGGGCACCGTTGAGATAATAGGCGGAGGAGCCTCCGCTCTGTCGGCCGCGAAAGCGGATATAACGGAGACCGTGAAGGCGGACGAGGTCATCATAGCCGAGGAGGCGGACCTGACCGAGGAGGCCGTGGGCGTGAAGCCCGTATACGCCAAGCTGGGACCTGCTTTCAAAGCGGACGCCAAGGAGATAACCGCGGCCGTCTCCGGCATGGATGCAGGTGAAGTGGTGGAAGCGCTGAAGAGCGGCGGCCTGAAGGTCACCACCGACAGCGGGGTCCACACGCTGGGCCCCGAGTTCTTCGACATAGAGAAGAGGCTCATGCTGGACGGAAGGGCCGTTGATACGATCCAGGTCGGGGACCTGCTCATAGCCATAAGCCTGTGATGCTGCCGGTATGAGAGGGTCGCAGGCCGACGTCGCCATGGTTAAATACGCACCCCGTATTGATACCGGCATGGAGCAGGTCACGATAGCGATGATACTGATTATCATCGGAGCGCTTCTGATGATAGCAGAGGCGTTCAGCCCCGGGATATTCATGCTGATACCGGGCACCATACTGGTGCTCTTAGGCATAATCGGAATATTCTCTCCAGATTTCCTGTTCAGCTGGTACTCCCCTGTCGTTGGGCTGCTGCTGGCTATCCCCATTACCGTGGTGACTCTGAAGGTGTATCAGCGCCTCGGGGAGCCTGAGCCTCCCACCACTACGGTGGCCGAGTCCCTGGTCGGCAAAGAGGGCACGGTCACCGTGGATACAGTGCCCGGCAGCCTCAAAGGGAAGGTGAGGATCGAGAACGAGATATGGAGCGCCACTTCCGAGAGGCCCATATCCGCCGGCAGGAAGGTCGTGGTCATCCACAGCGAAGGGGTCCACGTGCGGGTCGAGGAGTCCGTATAACCCTTTTTTAAAAGATGAGCCGTATACCTCATCCATGGTGACGGACATCCTTATTCCAATAATAGCCTTCCTCGCAATATTCGGCACTGTCATAGTGCTCGTGAGCGGCGTGAAGATCGTCCAGCCTTATGAACAGGCAATCTACATGAAACTCGGGAAATTCGTTCGCATCCTGAACCAGGGTCTGAACGTGGTGTTCCCTCTGATCAATACGGTGGTGAAGCTCGATCTGCGTACACAGGTCATGGATGTCCCCAGGCAGGAGGTCATAACCAAGGACAACTCCCCCGTGAACGTGGATGCCATCATCTATATCAAGGTCATCGACCCGAAGAAGGCGTACTTTGAGGTCACCAACTACAGGATCGCAACGATCAACCTGGCTCAGACCACCCTCAGGTCCGTCATCGGGGAGATGGAGCTGGACCAGATCCTCTCCAGCAGAGAGAAGATAA
>CAYXFQ010000138.1:0-1835 GCA_964464345.1 uncultured Methanomassiliicoccales archaeon
GATGTCGATGTTCTCGACGATGTCCTCCAGGCTGACGCCCTCGCGGAGGACGGTCTCCTTGAATGGGTAGAGGTTGATCACGACCATGTCCATCGGGGCGATGCCCATGGCCTCCAGGGCCTGCGTGTGCGCCTTGAGGTCCCGCCGGGCCAATATCCCGGCGTGTATGCGGGGGTGCAGAGTCTTGACCCTGCCGTCCAGCATCTCCGGGAACCCGGTGAAGTCGCTTACCTCGGTGACCGGCAGGCCGGACTCCTTCAGCAGGGACGAGGTCCCGCCGGTGGAGATGATCTCCACGCCCATGCTCACCAGCTCCTTCGCGAAGTCGACTATGCCCTCTTTATCCGAAACGCTCAAAAGCGCCCTTCTAACCTTGTTCAGCTCAATCCCTCTGAAGCGGATGGATGCGCATCACACGCATCCATGACTCGATATCCGCAGGAGGCTAATAAAGATAGCCTGAACCAGGCCTCAGTATATGCAGCGGTCGAAGTAGCCCGGCCCCAGCAGGCGGTGCTGGAGATCGTTGACCAGCATCTTCGCTTCCTGATGGTAGTCATCGCCGAAGGGGGCCATGAACTCAAGATAGGCCTGGTCGATGCGCTCGTCCTGCGCCAGGGACAGCCCCTCGTCCACCAGCGGGAACATGCGCTCCTCCTCCATGCGGATGTGGGACTCCAGGTAGCGGCGCAGTGCGGCCACGCTCTCGACCAATGCGTCCCCGCCCTTCTCCATGGTCTTTTCCGCATCCGCCAGAAGCTCCCGGCAGCGGTCGTGGGCATCCATGATGGAAACGACCTCCTGCTTGCAGCGAGGGAACTCCGCCGCGGCGAGGGGGAAGAAGACCTGCTCCTCCTTGGCCAGATGGAAGCGCTCCACAAACTCGACCAGAAACTCCAGCAGCTCCCGGAGGTCCGGCATGCGCTCCTCCGTGAGATTCCTGACTGCCCTGTCCAGCACCTCCAGGGCCTGCCGGATGATGGCGTGCTCGTGCTGAAGAATTGCCACCGATATGCGCATGGTGAAAACAGCCCTTGGAAACTATATTGTCTTTTCTGAATCACTTTGCGACCTCCCTGGCCGTTAATCAAAGATAAATAACAGGACGTGAATCGCAGTTCTGGCCGAGGTAGTCTAGTCCGGGAAGGCGGTGGTCTCGAAAACCACTGGCGTCACGCCTCGGGAGTTCAAATCTCCCCCTCGGCGCTCACAATCATTATACGCTCAGAGTGCCAAACGAACCCGATGAGCGACGTTTCTGTGGTAATTGCCGGTGCTGCCGGCCAAGGTGTGCAGACGGTGGAGAGTCTCCTGGTCTCCATCTTCAAGGGCGCGGGGTACCATGTCTACGCCTGCAAGGAATACGAGTCCCGTATTCGAGGCGGCTCCAGCAGCACCGAGCTGCGCGTCGCCGGTCGGCGGGTCTCGGCCATGCTGCGGCGCATCGACCTCATGGTCCCGTTCACGCCGGAGTCCATCGAGCATCTGCGGGATCGCATCGGCGACAAGACGCTGATAATCGCCGACGAGGGCGTGCTGAAAAACGGTGCTCCCGACTGGTTGAAACGAGAGCCGGTGGCACTCCCCGTCATCGCTCGCGCCACCGAGATCGGCGGCATGATCTACGCCAATGTCATCGCCACCGGCATGATCGCCGCCCTGTTCGGCGTCGATCCCTCCCTGGGCACGGATGCCCTCACTGCCCGCTTCTCGTCCAAGGGCGAGAAGGTGGTCAGCAACAATCACGAGGCCTTCCTCGCCGGCTATGAGATGGGCGAGGGCCTGCGGGAGAGCGCTGCCATCGAGGAGATCCCCGTCTCCGACCTGAGCAAGGA
>CAYXFQ010000139.1:0-1760 GCA_964464345.1 uncultured Methanomassiliicoccales archaeon
GGACCTCACTGCCCCGGAACTCGAGATCAATCTCGAGGACGACGACGCCTTCCCTGCCGCGGAGCTTGAGTTCACGCTCAGCATCGACGACGCTTTGTCCGGAGTCGAGTCCGGCTACTATCAGCTTGACGAGGGTGCGGATGTCGCCATAGGCAACTTCGGAGACTTCGCGCTGAGACTCACTGAGCTCAGCGAGGGCCCTCACACTCTGAAGATAGTGGCTTACGACAGGGCCGGCAACGAGATGGTTAAGACATTCGCCTTCATGGTGGACCTCACGAAGCCGTCCCTGGAAATTCCCCTCGGGGGCCTGGTGATAGATGGGTCGGAAGTCTCCCTGTCCTGGACTGCGGGTGACATTGGCGGCATCAGGGGATTCATGTACCGCCTGAACGGTGGCGACTGGTCCGAGGAGTTCACAAGCAGCGAGCTGTCGATCTCCGTCCAGGATGGTAACCACGTCTTGGAAGTGAGGGCGACAGACCGCGCGGGCAACGATGTGGTGACATCGATGTCATTCAAGGTGGACACCGCCCCGCCCAACCTCGAAATCAACTTCGAGAGCGGCGCCGCCTTCGTCGATGGGGATGTCACGTTCATATTCTCGGCCACGGACGATCTGTCGGACATCGCATCCTGCTACTATCAGCTCGATGGCGGTGCGAAGGTGTACATCCTCGAGGGCTTCGACGGCATCGTCCTGGACTTCCTTGGCCTGGATGAGGGTTCGCACACTCTGACAATCGGGGCCATGGACACGAGCGGGCGCATGCAGGAGAGGACGCTGTCCTTCACCATCGACATGACCGAGCCCACTCTGGTGCTCCCTGCCGAGAACCTGGAGGTGGACGGCTCCCAGATAAGCATATCCTGGACGGGAGAGGACAACGATGACATCCGCGGCTACCGGTACCGCCTCAACAATGGCGAGTGGTCCGAGGAGTTCACCGACCCCGAGCTGGCTCTGGCAGACCTCCCCGCGGGAGACTACGTCCTGGAGATCATGGCTCTCGACCACGCCGGAAACGCGGCGGTGGAGGAGATAAGGTTCACGGTCGAGAGCTCCGCCGAGGAGCCCTTCAACTGGCTCTGGGCCGTTGCGGCGCTGATCCCGGTCCTGATCGTGGTCGCCTGGTTTGCGAGGTCTAGGCTAGGACTGTGAGTCAGAGCAGCCGGGCCGTTGCGGCGATGGAGGCTCAGGCCTCAGTCCAAATCGTCTAGATCCAGGTCATCGAGGTCCAGGCCGTCCAGGTCGAGGTCGTCGAAGGCCAGCGACATTATCTGCAGCTCGCTGAGCTGCTCCTCTGCCGCTGGTCTTGGAGATCCGTCCACCAGGGAGCGGGCCCTCTTGTTCTTGGGGAAGGCGATGACCTCACGGATGGAGTCCTTGCCCAGGAGGACGCTGATGAAGCGGTCCAGGCCCAGGGCGATGCCTCCGTGCGGCGGCGCTCCGTATCCCAGAGCCTCGAGCAGGAAGCCGAAGTCCTCCTCGATCTCCTCCTCATCCATGCCCAGGAGCTCGAATATGGCCCTCTGAACCGCAGGGTCATGGTTCCGCAGGGAACCGCTGCCGAGCTCCACGCCGTTGAGGACGAGGTCATAGGACTCGCCTCCCAGGTCGTCGGAGCCCAGCTCGCCGCGGGGGCGGACGAAGGGGTGGTGGAAGGCCTGCAGGGTTCCGGCGACCGGGTCCCCCTCGAACATGGGGCAGTCCACCAGCCAGAGGAACTGGAAGGTGTCGGCGGGAACGAGGTCCAAGT
>CAYXFQ010000140.1:0-1736 GCA_964464345.1 uncultured Methanomassiliicoccales archaeon
GACGATCGAAGGCGGGAGGGAGCGCAGGCTCAGGTCCTCGCTTGAGGACGTGGGCGTCCACGGCAGCCCGGGTAGCTCGCAGAGCCAGCCTTCCCATCTCGTCGTCCATGGGAGACCTCAGCTGATGTCGATCTTCTCCAGCTCGTCCCCACCCTGCTCGCGGTGGCGGCAGTTGGGGTTGACAGCGCAGATCTCCTTGCCCAGGAACTCCATGTACTCGCTGCCCTTCTCCACGACCGACTTAGCGGCGTCGGGCATGGGCATGCTGCGCAGGAGAGCGTCGAATCCCAGCATGATCTCCATCCCCGCCCGGATGAAGTGCTTCTGAGTCTCGCGGTTGGTGACAGCGGCGAAGACGGCTCTCGCCGCCTCCTTCATCTCCCTCTCAGCATCCCTCAGTCCCTTCCCCTCGTGCTCTTCAGTCATGGTTCAACCATATTCTTCTCTTCTTTTAAATCTTATCAGCAGGTGCCCGTCCTCTAGCTCGGCCGAGTCCACCTGCGAGTGGGTGAGGGTAAGCGGCAGAGTCATGTTCCTCTTGTGGCTCCCCACCTGGACTATGAGGTTCTCCCGGCTCTTCCGGTAGAGCTCGATCTCCTCCTTGTGGGAGAAGGGCAGGCGCAGGGAGAGGACGTCCATGTCCCCTTCCTCGTAGAAGGTCATGGCCGGCTCCTCGGAGTGGTTGACGGTGGGATCCTCGTCCGCGAATATCATGTCCGCCAGCAGGCGCAGCTTGTCCCGGCCCAGCATCTCGGTGGGCATCTGCGTGGAGTGGTAGAACTTCAGAGGGTGGAAGGACTCGTCGATGTACTCCAGGTAATCCTTCTGCTCGGCATGCTTCTCCTGGAAGTAGCGGAGGCTCTCCTCGTCCTGCGGGAGCAGCCTGTTGATCATCAGGGCCTCGACGTTCAGCCCGTAGAGGGACATGTAGGTGAAGGTGCGGCGAGTCTCGTTGATGACCATGCGCTCCGGGTTGACCACCAGGCGTATGGAGGTCTTCTCCGGGTCCTGCAGCAGCACCCGGACGTCCATCAGGCGGTCGCCGATCTGCTCCATGCTGTCCACGAAGTCGTCGTCCGGGAGCGGGAAGTCGATCATGCGGCCCATGGCGAGGCGAGCCAGCTTGAGCACCCGCTTCATCATCTTGGCGAGGCGGCCGATGTACCACTCCGAGACTTCCGGGAAACTCAGCAGGCGAAGGGTCTCCGCGGTGGGGGCAGTGTCCAGCACCACCACGTCGTACTCATCGCTGCGGCTGAAGTCCCAGAGGTAGAAGAGAGCGGACATGAGCTCCATGCCCGGAAGTATGGCCATCTCCTTGGCGCTGATGCCCTCCAGACCCTGGGAGGTCATGAAGCTGGTGAAGTACGACTCGATCTCCTGCCAGCGGGTCTCCATCTCCAGGAGTATGTCGATCTCGATGGCATCGAGGTTGGGAGCGATGTTCTGAATCTCCCCGGTCAGGCCGATCTCCAGCGAGTCCCCCAGGGAGTGGGCGGAGTCGGTGCTCATGATGATCGTCCTGTGGCCCATCTCGGCGGCCCGGAGCGCAGTGGCGGCGGCGATGGAGGTCTTTCCGACCCCACCCTTGCCAGTATAGATTATGACCCTCATCGCTGCGATTAGGCCATGGGAATATTTCAAGGGTTCCCATCGCCCCGAGGGGCTGAGAAGAAGAGGGAGTGCCGGGGACGGGGTTCGAACCCGTGACCTTCGGATTTCCCTGGAAGAGGTCT
>CAYXFQ010000141.1:0-1667 GCA_964464345.1 uncultured Methanomassiliicoccales archaeon
TACGGCAAGACGGTCACTGTCATCGAGGGAATCGACGAGAACGACATCGACATCGATGACCTCGCCAAGCAGCTGAAGACCAAATGCGCCGCTGGTGGCACCGCCAAGGACGGCCGCATCGAACTCCAGGGCGAGCACCGCAAGAAGGTGCGCGCCGTGCTGGAGGAGATGGGCTTCCAGACGGATGTCAGGTGAGATGAGGAAGAGTGATCTCATGCGAATGGAACTCATAGGTTTGGAGGCCCAGGTCCTGGGAGACGGTCCCTACGCCGGCATCGCCGGCATCGTGGTGGACGAGACCAGGAACACCTTCCTCATCGAGGGAGAGGGCCGCGAGCGCATGGTCCCCAAGAAGGGGGTCGAGTTCCAGTTCGTGCATCGGGGACAGAGCGCCGTCATCCGGGGGTCGGAGATAATGCACCGCCCGGAAGACAGGATAAAGAAGATCAGGTGATTCACATGGCTATTGAAATCAGAGACATCGGCTTGGACGTCAAAGCTCCCGCATCCTCCTGCCAGGACGTGTACTGCCCCTTCCACGGGAACCTGCCCGTGAGGGGACAGGTCCTGGAGGGAGAGGTTGTTTCGGTGAGGATGGACAAGACCGCGGTGGTTCAGCGCACCTACACGCGCTACCAGAGCAAGTACGAGAGGTACGAGAAAAGGACCAGCCGCTACTCCGTTCACGCCCCTCCCTGTCTGGAGCTCCAGACGGGCGACAGGGTGCGCATAATGGAGTGCCGGCCTATCAGCAAGACCGTTTCCTTCGTGGCGGTCGAGAAGAGGTGATGGGATGAAGGGACTAGCTGGAAGGCAGACCCGGGGCATCCAGACCGGCACTCGGCTGGACGTCGTGGACAACAGCGGCGCCAGGACCATCGAGGTCATCGCCGTGCCCGGCTACAAGGGCGTCGCCCGCCGCTACCCAAGCGCCGGAGTCGGCGACTTGGTGATGGGCACCGTCCGCAGGGGCACCCCCCAGATGCGGAGGCAGATCGTTCACGCTGTCATCATCCGCCAGAAGAGGCCCATGCGCCGCGCTGACGGCACCATGGTGTTCTTCGAGGACAACGCCGCGGTGGTAACCACCGAGACCGGCGAGACCAAGGGAACTGACATTAAAGGACCGGTGGCCAAGGAGGCCGCCGAGCGCTGGCCGCGGGTTGCCGCCACCGCCAGCACGATACTGTGAGGCATCCAAATGACATCCAGTAGCAAAGCCAGAAAGCAGAGGAAGGCCCAGCACAACGCCCCGACGCACAAGCGCCGGAAGATGCTGTCCGCCCCTCTGAGCAAGGATCTCCAGGAGGCCTACGGCCGGAGGTCGGTCCAGGTCGTCCGCGGCGACACCGTTCGTGTCACCCGCGGCGCGGAGGACGTAAGGGGCAGCGAGGGGAAGGTCGTGGAGGTCTTCACCAAGGACGGCAAGCTGTCCATAGAGGGTGTCACCATTGAGCAGGCGGACGGGACGGCAGTGACCCTGCCGGTCCACGCCTCCAACGTGGTGGTCACCAAGCTGGAGCTCAGCGACGAATGGAGAAAGGAGAAGCTCCAGAGCAAGGAGGCTGCGATATGAGCAATCAGATGAAAAGACTCACCGCACCCCGCACATGGCCCCTGAAGAGGAAGGCCAGTGTTTGGGTGACGAAGCAATCCCCGGGACCGCA
>CAYXFQ010000142.1:0-1590 GCA_964464345.1 uncultured Methanomassiliicoccales archaeon
GATTCGACTCCAACGTCAGCGCCGACGCCCGCGAGGCCATGGAGGACGCTGACCTCAAGGTCTTCACCAGCGACATCGTCTACAGCCTCATCGAGGAGTATCAGGAGTGGGTGGAGGACGTCAAGAACCGCCTGGACCGCGACAAGCGCTCCGAGTTCGCCTTCCCCGCCAAGTTCATGATCATGCCCAATCACATCTTCCGGGTCAGCAAGCCCGCCGTCGTCGGCGTCCGCATCCTGGCTGGGAGGGTGAGGCCGGGACAGAGGATACTCGCTCAGGACGGCCGGCAGATCGGGAGGATAAGGAGCCTCCGCTCCGGCGACGAGGTCATGAGGGAGGCGGTGCAGGGCGCCGAGGTGGCCATGGCCATCGAAGGCGTCACCATCGGCCGCCAGGCGGATGAGGGGGATGTGCTCTACATCGACCTCCTGGAGTCCGCCGCCAAGGAGCTGAGATCCCTGGAGCTCAACGACGACGAGTGCCTCACCCTGGAGGAGACGCTCGCCATCAAGCGCAAGGAGGACCCATTTTGGGCGATGTGATCAACCCCCTCGAGGCCGCCCGGCGCAAGGACCTGGACCCCTCCAACATGGAGGCCGCCATACTGTCCTTCCCCGATCAGCTCAAGCATGCCCTCGAGGACGAGATCGACATCAGCCCGCAAGGGGAGTTCACCCAGGTCTGCATCTGCGGCATGGGGGGCTCCGCCATCGGCGGCGACATCATCGCCGACCACTGCTTCCTGGAGTCCAAGATCCCCGTTCACGTCATCAGGGGGATACAGCTCCCCCGCTGGGTCAACAAGGAGACCCTGGTCCTGGTCAACAGCTACTCCGGCAACACCCTGGAGGTCCTGGAGCTCTTCCGGCAGGCCCTGGAGGTCGGCTGCCCCCTCATCGGGGTGAGCTCCGGTGGCCGCCTGGAGGAGGAGTGCCGAGAGAGCGGCCTGCCGCACGTCAAGGTCCCCGGCGGCCTGCAGCCCCGCTGCGCCCTGGGCTTCACCCTTGGATACCTTTCTTCAATCCTCGCCCTCTTCGGCATGCCGGAGAGCCGCCAGGAGATCGAGCGCTGCATCCCCCTGCTCAAGGCGCAGCGGGATGAGTCCCGCCCGGAGAACCCCGACAGCCCCATGCGGGAGCTGGCCGAGAAGGTCGGCAACCGGGCGCCGGTGATCTACTCCTACACCTACATGGCCTCCTCCGCCCTGCGCTGGAAGAACCAGGTGAACGAGAACGCCAAGCGCATCGCCTTCAGCGGCACCATGCCGGAGTTCAACCACAACGAGGTGGTGGGCTGGGTGGAGGGAGCCAGAGGCCCCCACTGCCTGCCGATCTTCCTCTACGACCCGGACGCGCCGCCCCTACTCAAGGACATGATGGACGCCTCCCTGGAGTCTCTCCGTGAGAACGGTGTCTCGCTGGAGGTCCTGGAGATACGCGGCGACACCGTCATGGAGAAGAACCTCCGCGCGGTCATGCACGGCGACCTCTTCTCCCTCTTCTCCGCCTTCCTGGAGGAGGTGGACCCCACGCCGGTGAAGACCATCGTCAGCCTCAAGGAGAAGGTCCTCAGCCCCCGCTCCGCCGAGAA
>CAYXFQ010000143.1:0-1583 GCA_964464345.1 uncultured Methanomassiliicoccales archaeon
GCCGATGACGGCAAGCGCCTCGGGGCGAAGTATTCCCGACGGGAGCAGGTGGAGCTTGAAAATCTCGTCTCCCACCACGATCGTGTGCCCGGCGTTGTTGCCGCCTTGGAATCTCACGACCACGTCAGCCTGCTCGGCCAGATAGTCGGTTATCTTCCCTTTGCCCTCGTCCCCCCAATGCGTGCCAATGATAGCTAGCGTCCTCAAGACCTCACCGCCGCTTCATTGCCTTACCGATAATAAATGTTTGTCAGCTCCATTCCTTCAGGCCAGAGGCCTGCTTGAACAGGGCTTCTATCTCCGGCAGCGGCAGGTTGCTCCGGAAGGTGGTGGGGCTGACATGCGCCCTCTCCGCCGCTCCCACCGAGCGCAGGGCGTCCAGAAGGACGTCAATGCGGGGAGACGGAACCTTGAGGTGGGAGGCCAGCTCGCTGATGTCCCAGAGTATGGGGTCGGGCAGCTCCCGCCTCCAGACGGTGAGGGAGCGCTCCACGCGGCGAAGCTCCTGGGAGCCCTCGGGCTCCATCCTCGCCAAAAGCTCGGGATCGTGCAGCCTCCCGCCCCAGACGGGGCCGTAGACATGTCTCTCATCCCTCTCGAGGGAGAAGCTCCTCTCCAGCGTGCGCGGGTCGTAGGCGTAGTATCCCAGTTCGGCGAGGGTGCTGTCGGCGGCCTCGGCCCCCTCCCTCACCTGGATGTAGCAGCGGAAGTAGTGGTCGGCGTAGTAGCAGAGCAGAGGCTCCATGCCCCGGTCAATGCGGGCAAGCTCTCGGGCGACGGTGCCCATGAGTATGCGCAGGCCGGACTCGTGGCACATCGGCCCCCGCAGCGGCCGGGCCTGGTAGCGCCTCTCGCACTTGGCGCGGTGGGCTCCGGCCAAGGGGGCGGTGTCGGTGGCAGTCACGGCGAGGACGCCGCGTCGCCGGCAGCCGCGGACCGCGGCCTGCAGGAATGGGACCGGGGAGCCGAACGGGTCCAGATCAACGTAGTCGAAGCCTCTCTCGGAGAGGAGGCAGGCCAGGTTGCCGATCCTCGGCTCGCAGTTCTCAAGCTCGTTGAGGGCGATGTTGGCCTCGATGAAGGGGAGAGCCTTCTCGTCATAGTCATTCGCTATGACATTGGTGTGAGGCAGCTCGTTGGCGATGCGGACCGCCCGTGCCCCGGTGGCGGTCATGGCGTCCGCCACGTCCACGAGCTCGGGCCTGGCGCGGAGAAGCATGACGCTCAGATCGCGGTTGAAGGCCATCTGGCGGTTGAAGAAGACGCTGGACCCCTTCTTGCCGGGGCCGCCGGAGGAATGCTCGACCGGCACCAGGATCCTGGTTCCTCCTTCCAGGATCTCGATGCCCTCGGGCATCAGACTGTTTCTCCGCTCATGAGGTTCATGATCTTGTAGGGGAGAAGGTTCCGGTTGGTCGGGGTGACCTCGAGGATTCTCACGTCGTCGCGGCGACGGATGTCCTGGAGAAGGGGGTTGCGGGACTTTTTGTGGAGGGTTAGAATCATGGGCTTGTCGACGTCCATGGCGTGTTTCACGGCGTCTACGAAGGCCTTGCTCTCCACTTCCATCCTGCCCACCTCGT
>CAYXFQ010000144.1:0-1576 GCA_964464345.1 uncultured Methanomassiliicoccales archaeon
CCATACAGTTCGTCACTGGATGCACTGCCGGCAAGGGAAACCTCATGTTCATCCCCATGGGCAAGAGTGCCTACACCTTCTACAACCGGAACAGCGGCAAGGGAGTGCGCCTGGTGCTCAGGGAGTTCGACAGGGACGAGGATCGGGAAGTGGTCATGAACCGCATCCTCTCCGCCCCCCTGGAGGACGTCTTCGAGGTCAAGGAACCCCTGATGGACCTGCCCGAGAAGGCGAGGATCTTCAACAGCGTCCGCTGCGAGGACTGCGGGGAGCTCTCCCGCGAGGACAAGATCCGCCTGGAAGAGGGGCGCATGCTCTGCCTGCACTGCTTCACGCCCTATGACAGAGGCTGATAATCAGTCCCTAACTCCCGCCCACGGGCGGGGGCAACTTACTTCATGCTAGCGTATCGATACGAAGCACTCCGAGGAAGCTCATGACTCTCACAACTGACAACCCGCGCAGCCGGGTGGCCATCTTCATCGACCTGCGAAACGTGTTCAAGAGCGTGGAGATGATGAAGACCGCCGGGCTGCATCTCGACCTCTTCGCCCTCGCCAAGCAGCTGAACCGCGGGCGGGAGCTGATAGCCGCCTACGTCTTCGACAGCCGCAGGCCCTTCGGCATGGAGGACGAGTCCCGTCGCCTCCACGACCGCCTGCGCTACCTTGGATTCCGCGTCATGGCCAGGGAGGCCTACGACCCGGAGAGGGACCAGCAGAAGGAGGTGGACGTGGCCATGGCCTGCGAGATGGTCGTCCACGGGCTGAGGGGGAACTATGACGTCGCCATAGTGGTGAGCGGCGATAGGGACTTCGTACCGGCCATCCAGCACGTTCAGGCGGCCGGCAAGCAGGTGGAGGTGGCTGCCTTCTCCTCCGCGCTGAGCAACGAGATGAAACGCACCGCCGACCGCTTCCATGAGCTGGACAAGATGCCGCTGATGATCATGAACAATCCCTCGGACATGCTTGCTCCAGAACTGACGGGCGATGATGAGATGTCTGACGATGCAGGCGAGGGGGTGAGCATCGATGGTTAAGAAGCTGGACTTCTACGACTTCATCCGCGACCAGGGCGAGGAGTACGGCATCGACCCCCAGGACATCTATCAATCAGTGGAGAAGGTGGAGGTCCTGCACTTCGAGAGGGACCGGAACAACAACATCGTGGCCTTCCAGGGCGGGATGAAGGTCATCCCCGACCGGCAAAGCGGCTACATAATCTCCGAGAACCAGCTCTGGATCTGCAGCCTGACCTCCGGCCCCGGCCTCGGCATCTCCTACGCCAAGCCGCTGAAGGAGATCGACGCCCCCTTCCTCTACAGCCTCCTGCCGGAGCACATCGACAGGCTGGTAGGCAAGATCTGGGAGAAGAACAAGGCCACTCTGGAGCCTCTCCTGGATCAGAAGTATCAAGATCAGATCGAGGAGACCATCAGCCGCCGCGTGGAGGAGGAGAAGGCCGCCCTGCACCAGCAGATGGAGAGCATGCAGGAGACCATCGACTCCCTGGAGAGGACCGAAGCGGAGGACAAGACCATCCTCGAGTCCCTGCAGACGCGCCTGGAGGAGAG
>CAYXFQ010000145.1:0-1576 GCA_964464345.1 uncultured Methanomassiliicoccales archaeon
TCCGTATCGGGAGAATGGTCCATAGATCTGGGGAAGTGCATATTCTGCATGGACTGTATCGGTTCCTGCCCCGGGTCCGTGATAAAGGAGGTGCCGGCCCCCCTGTACGCCCTCGAGCGGGAGGACCTGATCTTCACGGAATCGAACCCGCCGGCGGAATCAGAGGGAACGGTGGATGGGGAGAAGATTAGGGTCATGGGATCCTCCATGGCGATAAGGGAGCTGGACTCGGGCTCGTGCAACGCCTGCGAGATCGAGGTGAACTGCATGTCGAACCCCCATTACGATATGGGGAGGTTCGGGATCAGGATAGTCGCATCGCCCAGGCATGCGGACGTGCTGCTCGTGACCGGACCGATGACGAATAACATGTGGAGGGCCGCATTGGAGACTTATGAGGCCACACCCGCCCCGAAGGCCGTGGTGGCCATGGGAACATGCGCCATATCCGGAGGGATATTCGTGGAAGGGGACGTATTCGGGGAAGGCATCAAGGACACTCTGGACGTCGATCTGTTCGTGCCGGGCTGCCCTCCTCCGCCTGAGAGGGTCTTACTGGCGATACTGAGGGCCTTCGGACGTCAGTGAACCACGACGACGTTGCACTTGGCGTTATTGACCACGTGCTGTGACACGCTTCCCAGGACCACCCTGTCTATGATCGTCTTGTCAGACCTGCCTATGACTATGATGTCACAGCCGAATCTCGAAGCGGCCGCCAGGATGCTCTCGGCCGCAGGCCCTGGCTCTATGACGGAATGAACCTCGATCCCTCTGTGCTTCGCCTCCTTCTCGGCGGCCTCCATGTACCTCTTGACCTCGGCGAACTCCTCCTCCCTTTCTATAACATCACGGGATACGATGGAGGAGAAGATGTACAGGGGCAACCCGGACATCTCAGCATAGTGCACGGCAAAATCAAAGGCCCTTTTAGCCGCGGGCCTGCCGTCATACGCCAGAATAATGGACATAGTCGGAAATGGGGTTTTCGGATAAAAAGCTTCTACCATGCTTATTTACAGGAGCGCAAGACCTAATAGACGTTAGAGCAATCAACGCAACACGGTGAATATGCGGAAAGCCCTGGAGATGCGCAACGTTTCCGTCGTGAAGGACGGCAATACGATCCTCGACTCGATCGACCTGGAGGTCGGTGCGGATGAGAACGTGGCCGTAATCGGGCCCAACGGCTCCGGGAAGTCGACGCTGATCAAGCTGATACGGGGAGAGCTGCTGCCTTACTATGAAGAGGACGACCCCGCGGTCATGCGCATCTTCGGCATGGAGAACTGGAACCTGGAGGAGCTCCGGAGGACCATGGGCATAGTATCCATGGACCTGCAGAGCCGTTTCTCTCCGGATATGCCTCTGTACGAAGTAATGCTGTCAGGTTTCTTCGGCAGTATGGGCATATACAAGAACCACAAGGTCACGGAAGCCATGGCGCAGGGCGTTCTGGATGCCGCCGGGATGATGGGGCTGGAAGATATGCTGGAAGCGTCCGTCGGAGTGGTGTCTCTTGGCGAGATGCGGAGGGCCCTCATAGCCAGAGCACTCGCCCCCAAGCCCGGGATGC
>CAYXFQ010000146.1:0-1567 GCA_964464345.1 uncultured Methanomassiliicoccales archaeon
GGCATCGTGCTGATACTCGCATCGCTGCTGATCTTCGGATTCAGCTCTAGCACTCTGGTGCATGAGACCATATGGGAGAACAGCAGGGACTTCATGGACATGCTCCCCGGCTCCGAAGGCGGGGGAGGCGGCGAAGGCACTGGGTACTACGTCTATCCTGAGTATGTGCGCTATGATGTCTCTTGGACGCTCAACCTCATACCTGCTCCTGGCACGGAATACAAGTTCACCTACAGGACCGGCATACCTAACAACGCACATCCTTACATCCAAGAGGTGATTACTCAGGGGATGTCGATTGATCCGGACGTCCCCGTGACGGGAAAGCCAGACTCATTCAATCCTTACCCTGATCCAGACCCCTTGGACTGGATGGTCTTGGAAACTGTTTCAAATATAGACCACGATGTCGAGATAAAGCTCGATCATTACTTCGAGTCCCGCCTGAAGATCTGGGATGAGAAGCCGGAGGATTGTGGAGTTCTGGGCGACATCGATGACACATATCATTCGGATAGATTGGCAGATCAGACCTGGGAGGTCTGGGACCGGGACGACGAGTCATATGTTGAGGTCGGCATCGAGAATACGGTTAAGGTGCAGGACATAGCTAACCTCATCAGGTCCTCGGGCGAGGACAACGTTCTCGTCCTGCTGCATGATGCCTACACATGGGTGGTCGAGAACATCGACTATCACACCGTCGAAAACGGTCGCCTGAAGTCAGTGACGGAAACGATTGAGGACGAAAATGGTGACTGTGACGACATGTCAACCCTCCTCATCTCCATCGCTCGCGCCATGGGCATACCAGCATGGATGGAGATGGGCTACATCTTCGATGGCCACAGCTGGATCGGTCACGCCTGGGTGAGGGCCTTCGTCCCATTGATCTATGGTGATCATACAGTGATTGCGATTGACCCCGCCAACAAGCAGTTCGCCCTCTCCGCGCCCAACCGGCTGCTGGTCCTCAGCGACTACGAGGCTGATGCGAACAGGATGGAGGAATACTATCAATTCCTTGGCGTCATCCACAACGTGGGCGGAAACGTGGAATACACATTCGCCTTCGAGATGCAAAGCTTCACGGAGAGTCCCGAGAGGGTTAACGTCCCGGCCAATCACAGCACCTGGTAGACGCCGCTAGAAGGCTCCATCACCAGTGCGTGCTGAATGAGCAGCTTGAGATAGCGCTCGCCCTCTTCTGGAAATAGCTCCTCCAGGTCGGCGAGGGTGAACTGGCCCAGAATGTCTCCCAGGCCGGCGGCGAGGACGTTGAGGCGACCCTCGGGATCCTTCTCCTCCCGCACTCTTTTCCTCAGAGCGTCTCTGGGGTCGGAGGGAGGCTCCGGCGCCTCCGGCACGAAGCCGGTCATGGCATTGATGGCAGCGCGGATCTCGCGCTGGTCAGAGCTGCGAAAATGAATGAGGGCCTTGCGGACCTCGACCTCCCGGCCACAGCGAGGGCAGCGGGAGCGTTTGGAAGAGAGTTTGATGCCCCGGGGCTGACGGCACCCGGGGCAGATGACCACGGCGTACATCAATAGTCCAGGAAGACCAGGCA
>CAYXFQ010000147.1:0-1518 GCA_964464345.1 uncultured Methanomassiliicoccales archaeon
GCCGGGTGCTACGGGCCGGCGGTCCCTTGAGGTGCACCAGCTCGGCGCCGCTGCTCTCGTCGAAGCCGTTCTCAACCAGACGGTCGAACATACCGCCGGTCTCGATGGCCAGGATGTACTTGGCGCCGCTGGACTTCAGCTCCAGCTTCTCGCTCTCCACGTTGTAGGGGATGCTGTAGCCGGAGTCTCCGACGTCGTCCCGGCAGTTGAGGGTCTTCCTCTTCCCCTTCCGGTCGGTCTCGATGAGGGTGAGGTCGCCGATGACGCGGGCGCCGTCCTCCTCCGGGCGGAGCTTGAAGTCCTCCCGCAGGCTGTGGGAGACGATCTCCAAATCCTCGGCCAGGAGGTTGCTCTCGTCCTGGGAGCCGAACTTGCCGTGCCCCCATCCCTCGGAGATGTAGTACATCTCTCTCAGGGTGGAGGACTTGTTGGTGCTGACCATCTCCTGGATGAAGTCCACCATGTGCAGGGTGCGCAGCAGCATCTGCGCCCCCTTGACGCCCTTGGCGCTGCGGTTGGTGAGCATGTCGCCGTAGCGCCAGACGCTGTCCTTGTAATCGAACTCGATGTTTCTCTTGGAGCGGAGGGAAAGCTGCATGTTGGGTATCGCCCCCTCCTGCAGCTGGTCGTATATGCTCTCCACAATCATCATCAGATTGTCCACTGCTCGCTGGTGACGGTCATCACTCATCGTCAAGCACCTCCATTTCCTCTTCCTCCTCTTCCTCGTCGTCTATCGGGACGTAGTCATCACTCTCGCTCTCGGTGATGTCGATGTTCTTTATCGACCAGTCTCCCGGCAGCGGGTCGGCGCCCATGACCATGGCGGGGTTGAGGCCGTGCAGGTAGATGTCGTTCTCGTCAAAGACGTCCGCCATATCGCCGTCGAGCTGGAACTCCAGCGTGACGCTGGCGGCGGGCGCCAGATCCTTCACCGCCCAGGTGGTCTTCCCATCCTCGTCCACCTCCACGAGGAGGTCCGAGAGCATGGTCTCGTTCAGGGCCTCCCGCGGCAGGCGGGCGTGCAGGTAGAAGCTCTTGGGGGCGGCGGTGTAGTTGAATATCCGGTAGCGCAGCGTGCGCGGGCCGCCCTTGACGGTCTCGCTGTGGCTGTCCACCCAGACCACATTCATGATGCGGCTGATGGTCTTGTCCAGCTTGGGAACCTCGCGGCCGAGCATGCTGGCCGCCTTCTCGGCCATCTCCGGGAGGATCTCCTGGACGATGCTGAACTTGGCCATGGTCTTCCTCTTGCGGTCCCTCTTGTTGAGGTGCCCGCTGAGGCTGCGGGCGCAGAGCCGCAGGGCCAGGGTGGCTTCGCTCTGAATGTCGCCCAGGTTGGCCACGGCCTCCTTGCCTTCCGAGGTGAAGGGCACCTTGGTGGATGCCACATGCACCATGATGATGGCCGGACCGTAAGGGATTCCCCTGCCGCCGCGCTGCTCCAGGCCGTAGCGGCGCCAGTCCATGGCCTCGATGGCCTTGGTTATGGCACAGGCTCCCTGTTGGTAGAGCAGG